>JABUUR010000061.1 GCA_021443065.1 Fibrobacter sp. | reverse complement strand
CTGTGGATGGGATGGGTTGTATAAGTATTTCTTTCCACGGACAATTGCTGATGAGCCATAATTATTTATAGCAAACGATTTTGATTTTGTAAGAGCGTTGAAAATTGTTTTTCTGCTGCAATACCATTATGATAGTGCAGGGCAGTAAATTGTTTTCGAGTATATCCCTTTTTACGCCTTCGTTTTCTTGGCTGCTTGTCGCAAACATCCATTTGTAAAAAATAGAGTAAATTCGCGTCCCCTATTGCTTTTGTAAAAAAAAACTTACATTTCGGTGTAAGTGCAGAATTATGTGAGGTCACATGCCATTGTTTATTTCGCGAGACGAAAGAAAAGAATTTTTGGAAACGATCCTTAATGAAAACGGGAAAACTTACACTGTAAATGTAGGTTCTGATGCTAGGGATACTGGAACTTATATTTCTTTTAAACATTGTCATCATGACAACAAATGGTCATATTTAATTCTTGGGTGGGATGAAGAAAATGATTGGGTGATTTTATCCTTTTTTGAAGATAGGAAGCCTACAGAAGATTTTAAAAAATGTGCCTATAATTTCTGCAATCAAAATAAAGATATGATTGTTGGCTTGGATGCAAAATTTGAAATAAATGGTGATGAGAAAAATCTAGAAAACATCAATAGTATAGGTGGTGCGGTAAGATCTTTCAAGTTAGTCTTTCCTAGTCGACAAACGAAAGAATACTTGAAGGATGATTTTCTCCGTGCATTGGAACTTATGGAAACGTATGTTGCTTTTGTTGAGGATGTAAATAAGAAGTATTCCAACTACATTTCCCTTCTCACGACTAATCACAACATCATTCTCCATGGGGCGCCGGGTACGGGCAAAACCTATTTGGCAAGGGAAATTGCGGCATCCATGATGTTTGGCAAAAGCTATGATAGCCTAAGCAGAGCAGAACAGAAAGAGATTGGCTTTGTGCAATTCCATCCTAGTTACGATTACACCGATTTTGTGGAGGGGTTGAGACCTAC
>JABUUR010000053.1 GCA_021443065.1 Fibrobacter sp. | reverse complement strand
AGCAAGAAACAGCGCAGCGAATGCTGCCACTTTATTGAACTTCATTTGAGTCCTCCTTGTTTAATGTATTTTTAGTTTATATGAAATGCTTGTACTGTCTGTGGGATAATCCAATTTTTCTTTTTCGCTATCATCCTCCGGCGGGGGATTGAATGATGGACTGTTCACGTCTTCGGTAAACCCGCTGCAAGAGGAAAAAGTGAATAAACTAATAATTATTGCGGAACACCACAAAAGGCGGCCTAGAAATTTTTTCGTGAATTTCGTTCTCATGGTTAAGCCCTCTTGGGTTTGGCGGAAATTTTTTTGCTCAGGGGGAACAGTTGCAAATTCAAGCGATAGACACGGTCGTAATGGGTAACGCCGGCTGCAATTTCAGAGATTCTTTTTCGGCACCGGTCCAGTTCTTTCACGATTTGCCGGTAGGCTTCTTCGTTAATTCCCATGGTCAGTCCCGAGATGTTTCGTTCGCTGGCAGGGACGTTCTCCAGGGAGAGCTGCGCAAGGGAAATCATTTGCTTTTGCATGGTGCGGATGGCGGGGGCGAGGTTTACGTTGTTGCTTGTGATTCCCTTGCTTGTCTGGTGGTAGCCTCCGTCTTCGTCCCTTACGAGAATGCCCGCCTGCATCATGGTTTTCAGGGCGTTGCGGACTTCGGCGGCGCTAACGGCAGGTTCGCAGGTGCGGCCCATTTCGGAGATAGACTCGCCCTCCATGAGGGGCGCGATTTCCCGGATGACCGAATTCACCCAGGAGCTGTAGTAGTCGAAGGCTTCTGAGCCCACGATCTGCACCCGGTTTTCCTTACCGATGCTGTGCATGGTGCCGTAGGCTTGCAATTTGGCCTCGTCGCTTGCGGCGTCGCAAAAATTCACCATGGCGATCAGGTAGCGTTCCTCGGTGGCGTTCAGGTTCAAAGCCTTGGCCACCTGGATTGTGCCGCTTTCGGTCAGCCGGGTCTTGCCGTCGCAGACCAGCTTCAAATATCCCGACGACGCGAA
>JABUUR010000009.1 GCA_021443065.1 Fibrobacter sp. | reverse complement strand
CAGTAACCGCCGTCATTTTTTTCGACATCAAATGAAGGGTCCATTCGGGAGAGGGTGGCGAGGCTTTTTTCCACATGCCGGTAATCCTCGGTGCTGATACATTCCACGCGGGTTTGCAGCAAAGGCGTGTAACGGTTGCGGATATTATGGTCGTCGCATCCCACCCCTCTTTCGTCTTTCGTCATTCGTCTTTCGTCTAAATACACCACCTGCCCAAGTTCTACCTCGAAGGGCGTCCGCACTGCATAAATATCGCCGGCACGGATTTCGTCTACGGGAATCAGCAGGTTGGCTTTCAGGCGAGAGAATTCGAAGCCCGCGGGCCAGACCTTCCGTTCCATGTCGCAATGGCTGCGGAACAGGGAAATCTCCCCCACCCCTTTAAAATGGCGTAGGCGGATTACCTGACCTAGTTCACCATCATTGAACCGTGGCACCTCCGGCAAAAAGAATGTGAGTGCCGTAAGCAAACTGCGCACGCCGAACCCAGCCATGGCAGAACCCGCATAGCACAAGGCGTAATTTTGGTCGCCAGCCATGGCCTTCAAACCGCGGAGCAAATCCTTGGGTGGGACCGTCTTGCCCTCCAGGGCCATTTCCAGGACATCGTCGTCGAAGTTGCTGGCAAACTCGCAGGCCTCCTTGTAGTGCTTTGTCAAAAGTTCCCCGCCGGCCCCGTCAATGCAGGCCCCACAGGCACAATCCACAACTTCCAGCCCGTTCTCGTCATGGACAAGGCGGCTTTTGCTCAACACATCCAGCACTCCGCGCATCTGCCCGTCCCCATATTCGGGAATGGTCATAAGCACCGGGCGCACCCCCAAAACCTCTTCGATATTGATCAAGGTATCATCCAGGGAGTAGTCGGGATTGTCCAACTTGTTTACATACAAAATAGTGCGGACTCCGGCCTCGCGCAACTTTTTGAAGGCGGCCACCGTCTGGGTCTCCACCCCGCTTGCAGCACTCACCACAAGTACCGCCCCTTCCACGGCGGAAAG
>JABUUR010000324.1 GCA_021443065.1 Fibrobacter sp. | reverse complement strand
TTCTCGCGATCTAGTACGTCAGTTCGTGCGCTACCTGTTTACGGGTGGTGCCGCTTTTGTCGTGGATTTTGGACTTTTTGCCCTTTGCCTTTACGTGTTCGACTGGCATTACCTTGTGGCAAACCTCGTGGGGTTAGTGGCTGGCCTTGTGCTGAACTACTACATCAGCGTGGCATGGGTTTTTGCCGACTGCAAACGCAGTTACGAGGGCCGCAAGTCTGTGGAGTTCCTGATTTTTACGCTGGTGGGGCTTGCAGGCGTTGGCATCAACCAATTGATGATGTTTGTGATGGTTGGGCAGCTTTCGCTACAGGAAATGCTTTCGAAGGCTGTTGCCGCAGGTGTTGTCTTTATTTGGAATTTTGGAGCGAGAAAGGTTCTGCTTTTTCGCAAAGGTAAGTGAGTATGAAAAAGATTGCCGTGATCGCCGGTGCTGGCCCTGCGGGGCTCACCGCCGCTTTGGAACTGTTGCGTAATACCGATGTGAAACCTGTGATTTTTGAAGCCGAAGATGTGATCGGTGGAATTTCCAGGACAGCAAAGTACAACGGCAACCGCATGGACATTGGCGGCCACCGTTTCTTTAGCAAGAACGACGAGGTGATGGACTGGTGGCAGGGCATCTTGAAGTTGCAGGGTGCGCCTAGCCGCGATGACATTGAAATAGGCCGGAAGGTTCCTTTGGCTACAGGCGGCCCCGATCCCGAGAAAGAAGACAAGGTGATGCTTTGCCGCAGCCGCCTCTCCCGCATATTGTATTTGCGAAAACTCTTTGACTATCCCGTGTCCTTGAACGGATCCACCATCAAGAACCTTGGGCTTTGGCGGATGTTCAAGATTGGCATGAGTTACCTGAAGGTTTGCATTCTGCCTGCCCGCGAAGAAAAGAGCCTGGAAGACTTCATGATCAATCGCTTCGGGGTGGAACTTTACCGCACCTTCTTCAGGGACTACACCGAAAAACTGTGGGGCGTTCCCTGCAACAAGATCAGCCCGGAATGGGG
>JABUUR010000012.1 GCA_021443065.1 Fibrobacter sp. | reverse complement strand
GAAAGTAACCGCATCGGTTTCAAGAAGGTGGAACTGAAGAAGAACGCCCAGGGCATTACCCAGTTCATGGTGAACGGAAAGCCGGTCATCTTGCGGGGTGTGGACCGTCACGAAATCGACCCGGACTATGGTCACGCCGTCAGCCGCGAAATGATGGAAAAGGATGTTTTCCTCATGAAGCAGTTCAACATCAACGCGTTGCGCACGTCCCATTATCCCAACGATCCCTACATGTACGATCTTTGCGACAAGTACGGCATTTACGTTCTGGACGAGACCAACCTGGAAACCCACGGCGCCAACGACAAGGTTCCCAAGAGCGACGACAATTGGCGCCCGGCTTCCTTGGAACGTATTTCTTCCATGATCCAGCGCGACAAGAACCACGCTTCCGTCATCATCTGGTCCTTGGGTAACGAAGCGGGCTGGGGCAATGTGTTTGCCTCCATGCGGGAATACGCCCACGAGGCGGACCCCTCACGCCCCGTCCATTACGAAGGCGACAATGACAATGCGGATGTCCAGAGTTGCATGTATTGCAGCGACTGGATTGCCGCCACCTACAACAACAATGACAAGCCCTGGATGCTTTGCGAATATGAGCACGCCATGGGCAACTCCGTGGGAGAACTGAAGGAATACGTGGATGCCTTCTACAGCAACCCTCGCGTATTCGGCGGTTTCATCTGGGACTTCATCGACCAGGGACTTCGCAATCCCGACAATCCCAAGTACTTCAAGTTCGGCGGCCTCTGGGGCGACCAGCCCAACGACGACAACTTCTGCGCCAACGGTCTGGTGCTTCCCGATCGCAGCCTGCAGCCCGAAATGTGGGAAGTCAAGCACCAGTACCGCAATGTGGTCGTTTACGACAAGGGGGCTGCGAAGGGTGCCGTGGAAATCGAGAACCGTTTCGATTTCGTGAACCTCAAGGATTACGCCAATGCAGTCTGGACCCTGAAGGAAGACGGTACGGAAATCGCGAAGGGAAACCTCACCGCGACGCAA
>JABUUR010000385.1 GCA_021443065.1 Fibrobacter sp. | reverse complement strand
CGGGATGAAGCATTTCTTAGCGCTTTAGCGCTTAGAAAGACTTGTCCACGCAGTGGATGGCAGCGGAAGGAATCCAAGACAACTATGTGTCGGGAATCCGTTGCGAACCAAAATACTAAGGTAAATTGCTAAAATTACGGAATAATACGATTTATCCAAAATCCTAAGGAGGAAAAATGAAAAGACTCGTATTGTGTTTGATGTGTGCCGCCGCCTTCGGCTTTGCGCAAACTGACGAAGCTGTCGAATATCAGGAAGAATCCGCCCAGGTTGAACAGCCCGAAGCGGTAGACGATGCCGTAGGTCAGACTGAACTGTCGGAGGCTGAAGAAATTGCCCCTACTGCAGTTCAGCAGGGCGCGGAAGCCATAGACTACTATGCCGTTGACAGCCTCAAGCTTTATAACGACCTGGCTGAAAAGTTCGAACGTCGCGGAACAAAACTTCGTCGCCCTGGTAATCCTCTGATCATTGCCGGCAGCATAGCCCTTGGCGTCGGTCTTGTAACCGCTATCGCTGGCGCTGCTGAAAATGCATCCTCCTGCGATGAATATTACGATGAAGACGGTTGCACGGACGGCCTTGGCCTCTATGTCTTGGGCGAACTTTTGGCAACTGCTGGCGGTGTTAGTTTGACTACAGGCATCGTCTTGAAAATCGTGGGCGGCACCCAGCTCAACAGGGCAAAGATGTATCGCAGAAAGGCCAACGACTACGAACGTCGCAACAGCGCTTTCCTTCGCGTAGTGCCCTCCGTGGACCCTGTCAACGGTCGCGTGGGTACCACTGCCTTGCTGAGTTTCTAGGAGAAAGTTGATAGAAGACGGGTTCCAAATCGCGGTCTGATGACAAAAAAACGCCGGAGCGAATGCTTCGACGTTTTCAATTTTTGCGCGGTTCTGCGCGGAACCTTATAAAGGACTAGCGCGGAAATTTCGCGGTTTTGCGCAGAACCTTATAAAGGACTTGCGCGGAAATTTTGCGGTTTTGCGCGGAACCTTATGGGGGTTTGC
>JABUUR010000375.1 GCA_021443065.1 Fibrobacter sp. | reverse complement strand
GCCTTGGCGTGTTCAAGTTCCTCGAGAATCAGAACAGCACCGCCTTCGCCCATGATAAAGCCGCTGCGGTCCTTGTCGAAGGGGCGACTGGCCTTTTCGGGAGCATCGTTGAACTTGTCTGTAAGGGCGTGCATGCCGGCAAAGGCCTTGATGGAATAGTCGGTAATTCCGCTTTCGGATCCTCCTGCAAGGCATACGTCCAGGCGGCCGCTGCGCACTGCGTCCAGGGCTACGCCAATGGCGTCAGTACCAGAAGCGCAAGCCGTGGCAATGGACCAGGCGCAACCTGTAATGCCCAGGGCAATCGACACGTTGGCAGCCCCTTCGTTAGGAATCAGTTCTGCCATGGCCAAAGGCGAAACGCGACGCTTGCCGCCCGCCACATACTGATTGAAGGTGCTGTCGATAACGTCCATTCCGCCAAAACCGGTACCCGCGATAACGCCGGTGGTATCGGCATGGAGGTCGTCTTCGGAAAGGTTTGCATCTGCCACGGCCTCCTTGGAGGCAGCAAGCAGGAACTGGGTAAAGCGGGCCATGCGGCGGGCTTCCTTAGGGTCGATGCCGTGTTCCTCGGGCTTGAAATCCTTCACTTCGGCGGCAATCTTTACCGGGCAGTCGGTAGCATCGAACAAGGTGATGGGGCCAATGCCGCACTTTTCGTGCTGAATGCCGTCCCAAAGTTCCTTAACGTTTTTTCCAAGGGGTGTTACGGCACCCATACCGGTAATTACAACGCGTCTTCTTGTCATAAATGGTGGTTGGTTATTGGTGGTTAGTGGTTGCAGCTTCGCTGCCAAATTATTCGGCTCGGCAATGCCAACACAAGTGTTGTCGCTGCTCTCGCCTTCGTAATTTGTGGTGGTTAGTGGTTGGTTATTGGTGGTTAGTGGTTGGTGTATCATGTCACCCTGGAACCCCGTAGGGGTGATTGGGTCCATTGAGTATTTGAGGGCACTCGTTACTCTCGCTTTGAGGAGTGAGTTTTAGCTATCAGTCATCAGCTGTCAGCGTTT
>JABUUR010000196.1 GCA_021443065.1 Fibrobacter sp. | reverse complement strand
CCACCTTGGCCAAGGTGGAAACGCGGGTATACATTTCTGAATCGGACATGGCCAAAAAAGGCAACTCCCGAAGCAATCTTTTCTGGGAGTGGATTACCTACCTGCAAGAAAAGAACTACACCGAAAAGCAGGCGGGCCATTCCAAGGATTCCGTCATCAAGACCCAGGTCATGGAGGCACTGGCACAAGAGAACATCCAGTTCGAGGAAGTTTTCAACCGCGGTGGAATTTCCATCGGGCCTGTAGTCGTCGATGCAAACAACCCCAACCGCTTCTTGGCCCTTATCGAAGACGACTGCACCATCGAGCGTTTCTGCGACTCCGTAGAAGACAAGACCTGCATCCGTCCTGTAATTCTCAAGCAACTCGGCTGGAAAGTGCTCCACCTTTGGCTACCCTTCTGGTACATGACCAACGCCGACGAAATCGGGCATATTACGGCAACCATCGCCATCGAGCAGAGCGTTGCCCCGCCGCCTTCTGCAGAATCCGACTGCGAGGATGACGACGAGTATGCAGAGAAAGTTCTGTTGGAAGGTTCTTCCGTTGTACCCTATGTGGTGCAGCACCCAAAGATCGAGGGTACCGCCCACGACAAGCCCATCGGGGAGTTGCCTGCGGCGGCCTTGATTACGCAGTTGAAATTCTACGTAGACCACGAGGCCCCCATTCACGAGGAAATCCTCAAGCTTCGTGTGCTGGAGTTGCACAACGTCGACCGCGCAGGTCCCATGCTGCAAAAGGCGTTGAGCGAAGCGATCAACCAGGGGTTGCAAAAAAAGCGGTTTGTTAAAACCGGTCCGTTCTTCTATTCCCTGGCGGTCTCCGATGTAAAGCCACGCGACAGGTCCACCCGTCCGGACTTCGAGCGTAAACTGGCATTCGTCCCTCCCGAAGAACGAGCCCTGATGCCCCAGTCCCTGAGCGAGCACAGCCTCAAGCAAGCCCTCGGCCTCCTGGAGTAGATCCTACCCCGCTTTCATCCCGGCCACTTCCCACTGTCATCCCGGCCTCCGA
>JABUUR010000423.1 GCA_021443065.1 Fibrobacter sp. | reverse complement strand
TTCGCGAACGAGTTTAGGAACTTGATAGCCCGGCAGCCTGGTACGAATTTCATCAATGAGGTCTTTCGCCCTTTCATCGGATACTTCGTAGTGGGCGACCCCCTTGGCGTGGTCCAACTGGTGCAGGTAGTAGGGGAGGACCCCCTGTTCAAAAAGCTTGCGGGACAGTTTTGTCAAGGTGTTTGCGTTGTCGTTTACGTCTTTCAGTAGAACGCTCTGGTTTAAGAGCGTCCACCCGCTGTAGCGGAACTGTCCGAAAATGTTGAGGCTTTCTTCGTCCAGTTCGTCGGGGTGGTCCACATGGCTGACGAGTACGCAGTCGAAACGGGCGGGCATGTCTCTTAAAAACTCGAAATGCTCCATGACCAGGTCTGGGCGCATTACCGGCAGGCGACTGTGGATTCGCAATGTGGTTACCGAGGAATGGTCGCTGATGACCTCGATCAGATTCTGGAATTTGCCGGGGGATAGTGTCAGAGGGTCCCCTCCGGATAGAATGACTTCCCAGATGTCAGAATGGGTGTCCAGCCAATTTCCTACGTGAACGTCCACGTGGGGGTTGCTCTGGAAGGGGTAATTTCGGCGGAAACAGAACCTGCAGCGGACGCCGCAGGCGGGGGTGGCGACAATCAAGGCTCGCTGGTCGTATTTTTGAATTACACATTGACTTTTCCCTGCAGGAATATCGCCTACAGGATCGTCTACGAAGCCTGGAACGTCCTGGTATTCTTCTTTTGTGGGTAGAATTTCTCGCAATAGGGCTGCGGGTTCTTCCGCTTTTTTTATCAGGTCTGCGTAATGCCTTGAACAGCAGAAGGGGAACTTGGGGTCGGGGTCTAGATTTGCAAGATAGGGCGTTTTTGCAATTAAAGTTGCAAAATCGTTGCCTAAATAATCTAAAAAGTCAGAAATTTGAGTGAATACTGGGGATGCTTGTTCCATTATATTACTAAATTTAGCAACATAAAAACCAAAAAGAGGATAATATGGGTACTGTAAGCACCAACGAATTCCGTAA
>JABUUR010000151.1 GCA_021443065.1 Fibrobacter sp. | reverse complement strand
GACTACAGCGACAAGGAAGCCAATGCGGCCGCAGTGGCGGCGTTCAACTCGTTCAGGCCAGAGTATGTGGGCGAAAGTGGCAAGGCAAAGTATGCGATCCTGATCTTCGGTCTGGCGGAAGACGCAGTGCTCGAGGACTCAAACATATCGATTTCTATCGCTAATCGCACAATGCTCTCGCTTTATTTCAGGGTGGTGGTGAAGAACAAGACGGACAAGACCGTCTATCTTGATTTGGCGAACAGTTTTGTGAGCCGCGACGAAGTGGCAACGCCTTACTATATCCCTTCGGCGACAAACACCACTCATGGCACATCGTCGGGCGTTGGTGTAAGCTTAGGTATAATCTCGCCCATCCTCAGCGGCATCTCCGTTGGCGGTGGTTCGTCCACTTCCACTTCCACGACGGTCTTTGCGCAACGAGTTGTGGCGATACCTCCGCGTTCTGTCATAACGCTTGAGGATTTGGAGTTCTTTATTCCGACAAGGGACGATTCTAAGGACGAGCGAATGCGGCAGTATGATGAGTTTTTCGGCAAGAAGCAAGCGACGGGATGGGTTAATCCAAAGTACTCGAGCTGGTATCTGAATTTTGACGAGGACGTTCCGCTGCAGCGAGGGGAATGGCTGACTTACGATGAGAGCAAGAGCGATTTCCGATTTGGTGTCCGCATATCGTATTCCATGACGGAAGACCTGATCGGCTTGGCTTCGGTCGACACCCGTATGTACCTCAAGCACGTGGTCGGCATAAAGGGAAAGTCGGGGGGTGGCAAGGAATATTACGACGACAAGATTGTCTCGGAGAATTTCCCAGGCTGCGACAAGATTCTGGGCATTGGAATGCCTGTCGGATACAAGAAGAAATACCCATATTTCCAACGCCCATAGATGCGTGTCCGCTTTGCTCCCAACAAGCACAAATGTGTGCATGGGAAATAAAAACTTGCATGTCTAGGCGGCTGTGTCGGAAGATTTTGCTAAATTTGCAGTCACAAGTCACGGTGTGAAAGAGAACGAAAGGTA
>JABUUR010000058.1 GCA_021443065.1 Fibrobacter sp. | reverse complement strand
AAGAAATGCTTCATCCCGGCCTAAGCCTGCCCCGGGCTTGCCCCGGGGAGCCGGGATCTAACTTATTAAAGTCTTCATTTATTCTACAAAATTTATAGATTTTTAATATTCCAATCATTTTTAGTTATCAATTTCATACAAATTTAGTATTAGCCAACCTCGCTTCTAAAACCTACCTTTAAGCACGTAAACAAGAACACGAGGTAACACAATGAAAAAGTTCATCGTTCCCATGGCAATCGCAGCAGCAATCAGCACAAGCAATCTGTTCGCCGCAAAAGATTACATCATCCAGATTACAGAAAAAGACGGCACCGTCCGCCAAATCCCGGTAAGTTCCCTGGAAAAGGTAACCTTCGAAACAGCAAGTTCCACCACCATCGAATTGAACGACCCGAAAAAAGCCTTTGACGAACGCTTCGGAACAGAAAAAATCCGCGCCACCCAGTACAAGGTTCCCTCCAAGGTGGCAGAAAAAATGGTCAAGGAATACCACGCCAAGTCCTTAAAACACAAGCACAGTATTTAATCGCAAAAACTGACAACAATCACAAAAAAGAGGTATTAAAATGAAAAAACTTTTTATCGTCCTGATGGCCCTCACCGCAATCAACGCATTCGCAAGCAGCGCAACAACTGCTCCCGGCACCCCCCGCAACAAAACCCTGAAGTTGGACGTAGCCCACATCGATTCCCTGGTCATCGAACAGAGCAACGACGGTTCCAAGGCACTTCAAGTCAAAGGCAACACGGATAATTCCGCCGACCAGACCTTCGATATGAAAGACGTTTCTACCATCCAATTGCTTAAGGGTAAAAACCCCGATGACAAGGTAACCTTCTACATCAACGGGGAAAAGAAAACCTACAAGGTATCCGACATCAAGTCCATCACCATCAAGACAATCGAACGAGCCAACTAAAAGATCCGCCCCATCACACTGCGCACGTGATGTCCATTGAATTTTGTGCGCACCATGTACACGCCCTTGGGCAGCAATCCGCTTTCCGCAAACAGATGTGTTTC
>JABUUR010000104.1 GCA_021443065.1 Fibrobacter sp. | reverse complement strand
TAGCAAAAGTCTAGCAAACCCCCTAGCAAAAGTCTAGCCATTACACTACACTACAATACAATACATTACATTACAATATGTTAACATTATGTAACATTAGATAATGTAGTATTAGAGAGAGACCTATTACGCGCGCGCGTGGTTTTGTGCCTGGCAACTTGTGCGGGGCGCACTCTCGTGACACTTGACAACTTGAGGGCGATATGCTATATTGGACACATCACGAAGTAATCTCCTTCGTTGTGTTGTTGACTAGGATGCTCCCCGGTGACGGGGAGTGTCTTTTTTTTGTTGCCCGTATTCGAAAAAAAAACTATATTCCATCATAGAGGTAATTATGGACAAGTTCATTGAGCTTTCTGGGCAGCTTGCCCAGAAGTACAACATCGAGAAGCAAGACCTTGAAGAACTATTCAAGGTCGTATTCGTGGCTATCAAGGAAGCCGGTGGCGAACTTGATGTCGAAGCATTGAGGGGGCAGTATGCAGAACCAGAAGGCACAGAAGAACCGGCTGCAGCAGGAGATGCCGCTTCCGAGTTCGATTACGACCAGCAATAACGAGCTGGGAGAGATCCTGACAATCATTAGGCACATCGACAAGGTGCTGACCGAGGCCTTGCCGCCTCGGCCTCGTAGCGATAACTAACGGAAGGGAGACGGGGAAGAATGGGCGTATTCACGAAGGATAACGCAAGGGAAATGCAGCTCCGGGGAGCCGCTAAACGCTCCGAGAATGCGGAGAAGCGAAGGGACGACCCGATGATGCTCGTGCGGTCAATCCGCAAGGCGTTCAACGGACTTATGCCGGTTCCTGCCGAGCTGGAGAAGCTCGCCGAGTCGGCGGAGATGGAAATCGACTACAACAAGAGGATAAGGGCGCTGGACCGGGCGACCCTACAGTGCGTCAAGAGGCTTGCAGAAGAGGGCGATGTTGACTCGCTTGCGAAGATTGCGAAGATTGGAGGGCTGGACTTCGACAGCAGCCCAGAAGGCCGTGGAGGTGAACAGAACCCCGTCCACGAAGAGATTGT
>JABUUR010000274.1 GCA_021443065.1 Fibrobacter sp. | reverse complement strand
GTGGAAGTGATGAACCGCAAGATCCGTCGCAGCCTTTCCGCCATGGGTCTCCACGAATGTCTGAACCTGCGCTTTACCAGCAAGGCCCGCACCGAGGCACTCTTTGGCGCAACGTCCGACGACCGCCGTTCCAATCCTGCAGCACTTTTGAACCCTCTGTCCGAAGAACTGGGCGTAGTCCCCACCAGCCTGCTTCCCAACCTGCTGAAGAACGTTGCCGAAAACGAAAAGAACCGCCCCGGTTCCGTTCGTTTGTTCGAGGTCGCCAAGGGACAGTTCAAGCGTGAACGCACAGACGTTCGCGACAACGGCTTTGATGAATCCAACCTGGTGGCTTTGGTGGTGGCAGGTGCATTCGACGTGAACCCGCTGAACGACAAGCCCGCGCAGATTGACTTCACCGCATTCAAGGGCCTCATCCAGACATTCTTCAAACGTTGCGGCCTTGTGGTGGAATTCCGCGTTCCTGCAAAACTTGAAACATTCATGCATCCGGGGAAGCAGACCGAAATCGTCATGGGAAACACCGTCCTTGGCACCATGGGTGCCCTCCACCCCTCCGTGGCCAAGGCCTTTGAAATCGGTTACGAAACCTACGTCATGGAAGCCGACCTGGACAAGATGATTGCAGAGTCCCACAAGAAGATAACCTTCCAGGCATTCAGCCGCCAGGTGCCTTCTACCCGCGACATTTCCCTGGAAGTTGCAAAGTCCATGACCCACGAAGAAATCGTCGCCCGTATCAAGGGTTTAAACCCCAAGAACCTCGCAAAGATTGTTCTCAAAACAATCTACGAAGGCGACAAGATTGAAGCGGGCAAGAAGAATCTTGTTTACGGCCTCACCTACCAGGCCATGGACAAGACCCTCACCGACGACGAAGTGAACAAGGCCCACAACAAGCTGCGCGAAAAGCTCATTGCAAACGGCGACATCGTACTGAGATAAGCCCCTGTCATCCCGGCCTCTTGCTTTGATGTCATCCCGGCCCCAGCGTTTGTCATCCCGGGCTTGCCCCGGGATCTACACTCCGTC
>JABUUR010000452.1 GCA_021443065.1 Fibrobacter sp. | reverse complement strand
ACCCAGTTCCAACTTTTTCATAACGCACTCCTTCTTTGCCTAACATCTTTAATATAAAAGATTGTCCCTACATTTTCAACGTGAAAATGGAATCGCAAATAAAATGGCAAAAAAGCGTGACTAAAAGTTCGCTATTTCAACGCAAAGAGAAATTCTTTCAAGTCGGGCTTCTTGTTGTCGCCGGGTTGAACCACCGAAATGGAGTACTTGGACTTGCCGAAGCTTGAACGAACTGTTTCTACGATTTGTTCTTCCGTCAGTTTCTGGATGCCCTTTTCTATTTCCACCATGGGCGTGTATCCGTCTAGATGCAGGGTCTGTTCCGCAAGGCGCATTACCCGCTTTTCCGGGCTGTCCGCCCCAAGCCTGATTCCGCCGATGATGTTTGCCTTGGTGCGTTCCAATTCATCCTTGGCAAAACCGTTTTCCATGAAGTTCTTGACTTCGTCAATGGAAAGTTTCAATGCGGTCTTCAGCTGGCGGGGTTCCGTTGCCAATGAAACGCCCCAGTCCAGGCAATCCTTGTACACGTCGGTGGTGGTATACACAGAGTAAGCCAGGCCCCGCTCTTCGCGGATCTTCTGGAAAAGGCGGCTGGACATGCCTGCGCCTATTGCCACGTTGAAAACGGACAAACTATAGCGATTGGATTTTTCCAGCATGGAGGCATCGAAGCTTGTTCCCCAGAAAAGGTTGGCCTGCTGGATGTCCTGCTTTCCCACAATCTTGAAGTTTTCGTTTCCGCTGTAATGGTCCGCGGGTAAAATTTTCCCGGACTTTTTGCGGCCGAACACCTTGGAGCAAATCTCCACCAAGGCGTCGTGATCCACCTGGCCCGCGGCGCAAACGTAGATGGGCATCTGGTTCAGCACCTGGTCCTGGTAGTTCCACATTTGTTCAAGGGTCAACTTGCGCACGTCCGCTACTTTGCCCGTGATGGAGTGGGCGATGCCGCAGTTCTTGAAATGGATGGCGTTAAAGACATCCCCTGCCACCTCTTCGGGAATGTCGTCGTAACTGCGGATTTCCTCGATGATGAC
>JABUUR010000502.1 GCA_021443065.1 Fibrobacter sp. | reverse complement strand
TGAGATCCCTTTGGTCTTTCGCCCAGGTTACCACCATTGGCCCCGGGAGGGTTCCGATAAAATCGGTGGTGCAAATATAGAAAAGGATGTTAGTTTGTCAAGCCTAAATGGTCAACTGTATGCCCAAAATGCCGTGCATGGACCAGTCGCTGACACCGCGATTAAAGTACCGCTGGGTTCCAAATTCTGCGGAAATCCAGATGGAACGGAGGTTTTTCCTGCCCCAGGGCCAAAAATCCATGACATTGAAGGCCAAACCAGGGGTAATGGACAGGAGAAGTGATTTTGAAAAACCGTACTCCAGCATAACACTACCGGTGAATCCTAAAAAACTGAAGGGTTTCCAGCCTGCACCGCCACCCAGCCCCACGGAAAATCCATCCAGGGAAAACATTTTTTCGCATTCCGTCAAAGGTTCGGGGGTACGGTCCACCGACTCATCATCGTCCACCTGGTCGCGGAATTCAGAAATGCTGGTGGTTTCAAAGCCAAAGACCGGCTCTGCGTAAACATCAAGAGTTTCCCAAGTCTTGTGGAACCTGGCGTTGAGACGGTAGCGCTGGTACATAAGCATGGAAGACTTGTCCAGGTTGCCGCCGAAATAACGGACGTCACCCCCGCCACTAATCCAGTCGGAATAAAAAAACTCCACCTGCACCTGCCAGATACCCATGCAGTCGCAGTCCAGGGTGGGCTCGTAAACACCGGCAGCAATGCCCACGGAAAGGCCCTGCCCGATATACGCCGTTTGACGAGGGAGAGGAATGTTCTTGCGAGGTTCCTGCACCGCAGGTTCCTCTTCTGCAGAAGCGGCGTCCGTCTTGTCGTTCGTCGTGTCGGGAACCACGGCAGAGGCCCTCGACGTGTCAAGCGCGACCGTCGGAATTTCCGGGGATTCCACGGAGGAATCCGCAGAAGTTTCTGGTATTGCAGCGGATTCTGCCGCAGAAGGTTCCGCAGCGAAGGTACCTAGGGCAAAAAAAAGTACAGACAATGCCAGTTTCATTATAATGTAATTTAATAAAAAAAAGAGGTCCCGG
>JABUUR010000141.1 GCA_021443065.1 Fibrobacter sp. | reverse complement strand
ACCGTGTCGTGGGTCTTACCCACATTGAGCATGGTCTTGATAAAGTTCTTGCCGTTCAATCCGAACACCCAGGCGATACGGACAATGAAATACTTTTCAAGGGTGCCGGAAACAGCCAGTTCACCTTCCAGCTTGGTCTCTCCGTAAACGTTCAAGGGCTTGTAATCCTTGCAGTCCGGTTTCCAGGGTTCCGTGCCCTGGCCGTCAAAAACATAATCCGTGCTGATGTAAGTCATTTTGCAGTCCTGTTTTTGGCACACGGTTGCAATGTTCTGGGTTCCCCCGGCATTGATGGCACGTACCTTCGCCACCTTGTCCTCGTCTTCGGCCAAATCCACCGCAGTCCAGGCGGCGCAATGGATCACGGCATCGGGCTTGATTTCACAAAGGGCCTTTTCCACGGCGCAGGCATCCGTAATATCTACGCAAACGTAGGGCATCTTTGTTACGGCGGAACCGTCTTGCACGCCGCTGTACTCCGGGGCGATGTCGGAACCCACCCCCACGTGACCGCGTTTGGCAAGTTCATTCATCACGTCGTGGCCCAACTGCCCGCCAACACCAGTAACAAAGAATTTCATTTGAACACCTCTCGATTTTTTACAAAGATAAAAAAATGGCCCCTTGCGGGACCATTCTTGATTTCATTAAGGAGACTTTTTACTTGACTTGAGTAGTGAACATGCGTCCGTTGCTCTGCTTCAGCATGTAGACACCGGCCCTGCCAAACTGTGCCTTGAGGGCATCCTGCAGGGAAGTTCCGTTGGAAAGTTCGATGGAACCCATCAGACGGCCCTGCATATCGAACACCAGGAAGTTATTGCCCTGGGCAATGTCGAAATGCATGCTGATTGTCGAAGTGGAAGATCCGGGTTCGCTTGCAGAAGAGCTAGGATCGGTTTCGGAACCCGGGTTAGCAGTGGTGAAGACCAGCTTGACGTCGCTAATCTTGACTGCACCTGTGACCTGTCCCAAATTGAAGGCAAACTGGGCGGCATCATCAGAATCTTCTTCCATGGCAAAGACAAATGTGTATTCCTT
>JABUUR010000409.1 GCA_021443065.1 Fibrobacter sp. | reverse complement strand
AGGCGTATTCCTCAGTTGGAGAGTTCTTGGCACAGACGGAAACGCGGTGGGGTTCAACCTTTACCGTGATGGTGCAAAAATTGCCAGCTTCGATGGAAAATCGGCCAGTAACTATCTGGATGCTTCGGGCTCTTCTAATAGCAAATACGAGGTAAAACCAGTGGTGGCCGGAGTTGAAAAATCTTCGGACAAGACGGTTTCGGTGTGGGGCAGCCGGCAGTTGGTTGTTAATTTGGACAGACCTGCCGGAGGTTCCAACGCCAGCGGCAGCTACACCTACAGCCCCAACGATATTGCCGTGGGCGATGTGGATGGGGACGGTGAATACGAACTGATTTTAAAGTGGGACCCCAGCAATTCCAAGGACAATTCACAAAAGGGCTACACCGGCAATGTGTTTGTGGATTGCTATAAGCTGAATGGGCAAAAACTTTGGCGCATCGACTTGGGCGTGAACATTCGGGCCGGAGCCCATTACACACAAATTCTAGTAGGGGACTACGATAGCGACGGCAAGGCGGAAGTGGCCATGAAAACGGCACCCGGTACTAAGGACGGCTCGGGTAAGTTCATTAGCAAGGGGGCTGCCTCCGGCGAAACGAACCACTCCAAGGATTACCGAAATTCCAGCGGATATGTGCTGAGCGGAAATGAATACCTGACACTTTTTAACGGCGAAACCGGTGCAGAAATGGCGACCGTCAATTACAACCCTGCCCGCGGTACGGTGAGCAGCTGGGGCGATAGCTACGGAAACCGCGTGGACCGATTCCTGGCGACAAACGCTTATCTGGACGGTCAAAAACCCAGCATGGTTTTTCAGCGGGGCTACTACACCCGAATGGCCATAGCTGCCTACGATTGGGATGGCTCTACCCTTACCCAACGCTGGTATTACAATGCCGCCACCAAGGGCAGCGAATGTTATGGCCAGGGTAACCACAACATTTCTGCCGGTGATGTGGATGGTGACGGCTTCGATGAGATTGTCCATGGAGCTTGCGCCGTGGACCACAACGGAAAATTCATGTACCGCACGGG
>JABUUR010000205.1 GCA_021443065.1 Fibrobacter sp. | reverse complement strand
GTGGAACAGCGGGACTTCGGTAATGGGGGTTTCAAATTTTAAGCTCATAGTAACTCAAATTTAGTAAAAGGACGGGCTTTTGTTTAGAGAGTAAATGATTAAGATTTTACAGGGTTCTGCGGCTTTTTGTATATTGAGGGTATGAAAAATATGAAAATTTTTGCTGCGCTTTTTGTAACTCTAGTTACATCAACAAGTTACGCTGCCAGCGGTGCCGCCGCCGTGGTGGCCCGAGCCGCCGGTAAAAGCTATTCGGAGCCTGTGCGTCAGGAGTTTTTACAGGGCTGCCTCGAAGGGGTGGAAGCTCCTGTTTGCGAATGCGTATTGAAAAAATTGGAAAGCAAGTACGACGAGAATCAGTTCAAGAATTTAGAAACGCTTTTGTCCCATGGAATTAGTGAACGGGATTACGAGAATTTTATCGTCAACGCCACGTTGGAGTGCGGTTCATCTGTGGATGGTGCCGCTGCAGGCGAATCCCCGTTGAAGGCTTCTACTCCGAATGGGGGCGAAACGCGGCCCTTGCCTCCTTCCGTAAATGCAAAAGATATCGGGGGCTTTCAAGTGACCGACGAAGACCTTATGATTTTGAAATCATTGCTGCAAGGCTCTGCAATGAAGGAATTTTTCGTGCAGACTTGCGCCGCTTCTACCACGGAGTGGCTGGGTTCCTCACAAAGTAATAAGACCTGCTCTTGTGCGTATGACAAATTGTCCAAGGATTCAAAGGCGGTAGAAAGGATTTTGTCTTCGGAAAACAGCGATTTGTCCAGTTTCGGAATTTGGGGCTTTGAATTTATCGAAGCCTGTCTGCCTAGGCAGTTCTCGAAGGAAATGGAAAACGCCTTTGTCAAGGAATGCATGAAGGTGGGTGATGCAAAAAAATCCACTTGCGACTGCGTCGTTAAAACGATAAAGAAGAATTACACTGTAAAAAGCCTTATAAAGATGGTCTTCGAGGATTCCAACAAGTTAAAGCTGGAGTTGGCGGTCAAGGCCGCGCAATGCCTGGGTAAGTAGAGAAATGAAGTCGCTCGCGTTGCGAT
>JABUUR010000083.1 GCA_021443065.1 Fibrobacter sp. | reverse complement strand
ACAAACCTTGGGCGACCCACTGTAGGTGAAATGTATCCTGCCATTCCTCCCATGTTCAAGTGCAACGCCGGGCTTTCTGTGGCTGACTGGTTTGGCCGTCACATGGCGGATTCGTTGCCCGATGTGACCATCGGTATTATTCCCGTGGCTCAGGGCGGTACCAGTATTCGTCTCTTTGACCCGGACGATTACAAGAACTATATCGCATCTGCGGCAGACTGGTTGCAGAGTGGCGTAAAGGCCTATGGTGATGACGGGAATGCCATGGGCCGCATTATCGAGGTTGCCAAGAAGGCCCAGCAGGTGGGGGTAATCAAGGGTATCATTTTCCACCAGGGCGAAACCGACGGCGGAATGAGCAACTGGGAACAGATTGTCAAGAAGACCTACGAATATATGCTTGCCCAGCTGAACCTGAAGGCCGAAGAAACACCCTTTGTTGCCGGCGAAATGGTGGATAAAGGTTCCTGTGCTGGCTTCAGCAGTCGCGTACGGGGTCTTAGCAAGTACATTGTGAATTTTGACTACGCCTCTTCTGCCGGTTATGAGAGCAAGGGCGATGGGCTCCACTTTACTGTGGAAGGTTACCGTGGCATGGGACTTCGCTATGCCCAAAAGATGCTAAAACTGGCAACCTTGGCCCCCGTAGATCCTGTTCCTCAGGAGCCTTTCAAGGGAACTGCTTCAAAGGTGCCCGGTAAGGTGGAAGTTGAAAATTTTGACAAGACCGGCGTGGGCACGGATCCAAACACAGGTGTGAGCAACAAGTCTTTCAGCGATACAGATTCTGAAAATAATGGCGATTCCGAGTACCGCAGCGAAGATGCCCCTGGTGTGGACCTTTATAACGAAGGTACCGGCGTTGCCTTGGGCATGACCCAGAGTGGCGAATGGCTGGAATACACCTTGGATTTTGAAGCCGGCGAATATGTTATCGACGTAGAAGCGGCCTCCGGTACGACAACTTCCGCCTTCCAGCTTTATTTGGATGACAAGAAGATTGGACCTGAAGTGGCGATGGAACAGACTGCCGACAACAAGTGGGAT
>JABUUR010000091.1 GCA_021443065.1 Fibrobacter sp. | reverse complement strand
GGTGCCGGGGACTTGTGGGCCTCGGGCTTTATTTACGGATATATGAACGGCTGGGACATGGAACGCTCGGGCAACCTGGGCAGTATCGTTTCTAACGAGGTGGTGCAAGTCATGGGTGCCCAGATTTCCGAGGAAGGCTGGGCACGCATTAAGTCGCTAATGTAATGAGTTTTATGATTTGTGTAAGAGGTTGATCAAGGAGTTGAAATGCTTAAGAAAATTCTCTTGACCTTGGGCCTGGTTGCAGCCATTGCTTTTGCACAAGATTCTTTAAAAGTGGAATCTGTGGCAGGGCAGACTGGGGCAAGTTCCGTAGAAATGGAACTGAAACAAGAAATCGCCATCCGCGATAGCGTCATGGCCGTGCAGAACGAATCTTGCGCCGCAGAAAAGGATTCCCTCAATAAGAAACTGGAAATAGAACGTGCCAAGGGTGAGAACTGGGAAAAAAGTTACGAAACCGTAAAGGAGGCCAACGCGGTTTGCGCCCAGGCTTTAAGTGTTTCTCTCGGCGTCAACGAGAAGAAAAAAGAAAAAGAAAAGGAAGATAAGTTGGCTGCCTCTACCATGTCCGCCAGCGCTTTCTTGGGCGGCGTCGGCATTGGAATGCTCTTGTTTTGGCTTATTTTTGAATAAACTAATTTGAGGGAGGGTGAAATGGGGATTTGTTCAAGGGCGATTGTTTTATCTTGCTCTATGGTGGCTTTGGCTTTTGTCAATGTCATGGCAAAAACAGCAGGCCCCATGCAGTTGGGAAACGTCCTTTCGCCCCACGGGAAAATCAAGACGGATGTTGCAGAAATTGCCGCCTACATGCCTTCGCAGAAAAAACTTTTTGTGGTGGGGGAAGGCGACGTGGTGGAAGTTCTCGATATGAGCAATCCCCGGGACTTGAAAAAGGTCGAAAGTCATAAACTGGCCGGTGACGGTTCCAGCGTTTCTGCATTTGAAAACCTGGTGGCGGTAAGTTCTATGGCGAAGCCGGAAAGCGATACTGGCTTTGTGGAAATTTTTTCGGGTTCGCCTTTGAAAAGATTGGTGACTTTGCG
>JABUUR010000068.1 GCA_021443065.1 Fibrobacter sp. | reverse complement strand
CAACCGATAACGCAATCATAAGTCGATAACTTCAGCTTGCTCTCGATATAGGAGGTGGTCACATCACCGTCACCAAAGATGCCGGCGCAATCGTAACCTCCATTCCAACCAGGTCCATTGCAGAACAAGTCAATCAGAGGAGCACCTTCGGTAGGGTGCAATTCACGAAGAGCCGGACCATAGAAGATAGCACCTTCGGCGGCACGCTTTGTACGAGCGGCAGGAACAGGAGTCTGGGTGGGGTCTGCAGCGAGAATGGATTCATCGGTAGAAGTTTCTACCGGATAGAATCCGCCCGGCACCTTCAATCCTGCGCTAACAAAATAGTCGGAGTCAAATTCCCATTTACTGTCACTTGTTCGGGCGAAGGGCATATTGTAGCAGCTCTTTTCATTGACCCCTGCAGTGTAGTTAAACAGCTGGTTAAAATACTTCTCGCTAATAAAGCACTTTGCACCAGCAGCACTCAGCTTGGGCTTGCGAGCCTTTTGAGGGACGGTGGGATCCAGGTACTGCTCCACAAGCCCCGGGGTAACACCGATACAAGCATTTATGGCAGCCTGTGCCGTGGTCGCGTCGACACCTTGCGCACCCATTTGGCAGCCTTCGCCACCGGCTGAATAACAGGAGAATGCAGGATGAAGGCTCGCGTCCGTATCGTAAATAATGGCGGAGATACCATAAGAGCAAATCCCTTCCACACCTTCGGGATAGACAGTGTACCAACCGTCATCCCCTTCGGTAAGGAACTGGTTTTCGTCCGGGACAAAGAACAGGGTATCGGAACCATAAGCTTCGAAGAGTGTTCCCATGGGAATGGGTGTGGCCGTCGCAGCGGTTTCCCGGCTTCCCTTCCATCCAATCATATCCTCGCGGTCGGTATCGTCGTCGCGGAAAAGAACCACGTCGTCGGTGATGGCTTCGTTAAACCATACGTAGTAGTACCAGCCGCACTTGTCTGGGTCGGCGGTCAAGGGCTTGCCGGTCTTGCCACCGTCCATACTGATCATGGGGACAGAAGACATCCAGTCTACGTAGTCCGGCGGAATCAT
>JABUUR010000483.1 GCA_021443065.1 Fibrobacter sp. | reverse complement strand
GCGTTCAAAACCAGAGAATAATCCTGAAGTAACAGGCTTTTGACGACAAAGTGCTGTATTTAACCGATGAATGGGTGCTCCTGGCGCCCATTTCTTTGTACATTTAGTTCTAGAAAAGAATGCGGATCAATGATGTTCCGTTCATAACAAGAAGAGGTTTTGGATATGATGTTCGATCCTTTATACACCACAATTTTGCTTGCGACCTTGGCCTTGTCCGGTATTGTGTCCTGGATGGTCAAGTCACGTTTTAACGCTGGCCAGAAGGTTTCCATTTCCAGCGGCCTTACGGGCGCCGATGTTGCCAAGGCAATCCTTATGGATGCCGGCATTACCGATGTGAAGGTCTTGGAACACCACGGCTTTCTTTCGGACCATTACAACCCTATGAACAAGACTTTGAACTTGTCCAAGGACGTGTATTACGGGCGTAACGCCAGTGCGGCAGGTGTCGCCGCCCACGAAGTGGGCCATGCCATCCAGCATGCCCAAGGGTATTTTCCCATGTGGCTTCGTTCTACCATCGTTCCTGCGGCAAACGTAGGCTCCAATATCGGGCCTTGGCTTGTTATTGCCGGCATTATCTTGATGGGTGCAGGCCGCGCCACCGGTTACTCCTTGGCGGTGGTGGGCGTTTTGCTGTTCGCCATTGCAACCTTGTTCACCTTGGTGACTGTCCCTGTGGAATTTGATGCCTCCGCCCGTGCGAAAAAGGCCTTGGCACGTATGGAAGTCGTCGCCCAAGGTCGCGAATACAATACTGTGAGCGGGGTGCTTTTTGCCGCGGGCCTGACCTACGTGGCGGCAGCCATCGGATCCATTATGCAGTTGCTGTACTGGGCGTATCGTGCGGGGCTTTTGGGCGGGCGAAACGACGATTAAAAGATTGCGAATGTTCGGCATCTAACGGTGCTTACTTTTAAATGTTTCATCCTGGCTTCCGAGCAGGGATTTTACATTAGTAAAGGTTGTCTGCTTGTCATCCCGGCTTTCGCTGGCGCTGTCATCCACTGCGTGGACAAGTCTTTCTAAGCGCTAACCGCTCACTAAATGAGTG
>JABUUR010000305.1 GCA_021443065.1 Fibrobacter sp. | reverse complement strand
TCCAGTTCCTTGCGGCCCCAGGCGGCAAGGTTAATGTCTTTTACTTTGTATTCCATAATTTCCTCGAGGTGGTGGGCGGGGCGTTTTCCGCCTAAAAATTTTATCTATGCATAAATATAGTTAAATGCATAAGGCTTTCAAGCCTTTAATTTCCAGAGGTCAATGCAAAAGCCCCCGGCGGTGCCAGGAGCTTTTTGAAAATGTTGCAGAGTTTAGTTGCCGAGATTAGTACTTGGCTTCAAGTGCCGCAGGGCATTCCACCTCGACGTAGTCCACTTCGGGGTTGTTGGCCGCATTCATCCAGTTGGCAAGGAACAGGCAGCCGTTCTTCAGGCTTGTGTTGTTGGCGTATTCCTTGTTGCACATGTCGATAAGGCAGGACTTGCTGAAGTTGCAGGTGGTGAGGAATCCGCCGTACTGGGCACCGGCACAGGAGATACCCATCTTGCCGCAGCCGTTGAATGCGCCGGGGCCGCCACCGGGGATCATCAGGTCGAACTGGTTGTGGCTTACGTCGTAACCGATGTTGTTGCTCATGACAATCAATTTTTTGCCCTTGATGGACCTGTGGGCATCATCCGTTGGGGTGCTGGTTGCGGAGGCACCGGTGCCCTTGAAGGTCAGCATGTAGCACTTGCCGCAGTCGTTGCCGCCGTCGGGTGTCGCTGCAAAGGCGTAGGCCAGGTTGTCGTTGATGATTTGGGGAGTCTGGTCAAAACAGGTGCCTGCATTGCCGCCGTCGCAAACGGATTGCGCGTCGGTGCGAATATCGTCAACGCCATTGACATCGCAGGTCCTTGCCACAGGGCCGCCCTTGTCTGGCCAGGCGCAGTGGGGCTTGCAACTGTCCCAGTAGCGGGTGGCGTAGCCAGATCCGCTCTTGCCGCCGGCTACCACCTTGATTTCGGGGGTTGTGCCGCTTCCGGTGTTTGTGCCCTGCTGGCTGCTGGAAGATTTTGCAGAACTGCTGGATTTCGCGGAGCTGCTGGACTTGGGCTGTGTCTGGGTGCCCGTGTTCGTGCCGGTGCCGAAGATGTTTGCGCAGTTGCTGTTGGAACCGTCCCACCAGCA
>JABUUR010000397.1 GCA_021443065.1 Fibrobacter sp. | reverse complement strand
CTGAAATAACCAACCACCAGCCACCAGTCACTAACCACCGTTCCCGCTAGGTTCTACTTGGCGGGGCTTTTGTTGCGATGTAAAATGGAAATTTTTCCAAAAAACTCTTATAAGAATGACCTTCTTTTTTTATCTTTTACCCGATAGATTTTTATACATGAGGCATGTATGTTTAAAGTTGGTTTTGATAATGACGCGTACCTGAGGACGCAGTCCGAAAAGATTGCCGAACGTATTGCAAAGTTCGGTGGAAAACTTTACCTTGAATTTGGCGGCAAACTGTTCGACGATCATCACGCAAGTCGAGTGCTGCCGGGCTTTGCTCCCGACTCCAAGATCCGTATGCTGGAAAAGCTGAAGGACAAGGCCGAGGTCATCATCGCCGTCAATGCAAACGATATCGAAAAGAACAAGGTTCGCGGTGACCTGGGCATTACTTACGACCAGGATGTGCTGCGCCTGATTGACGCTTTCCGTGGCTACGGGCTTTATGTGAGCAGCGTGGTGCTTACCCGCTGGCAGGATCAGCCCAGCGCCCTTGCCTACCAGAAAAAGTTGGAAGGATTGGGTCTCAAGGTCTACCGTCACTATCCCATTGCGGGCTACCCCAACAACATCCCGCTGGTGGTAAGCGAAGACGGCTACGGCAAGAACCAGTTTGTAGAAACGTCCCGCGAACTGGTGGTGGTTACTGCCCCCGGCCCCGGCAGTGGAAAGATGGCCGTGTGCCTTTCCCAGATTTATCACGAAAACGTCCATGGTGTGAAGGCGGGCTACGCCAAGTTCGAGACGTTCCCCATCTGGAACATTCCCCTGAAGCATCCGGTGAACCTGGCCTACGAGGCCGCCACCGCCGACCTGAACGACGTGAACATGATCGACCCCTTCCACTTGGAAGCCTACGGCAAGACCACCATCAATTACAACCGCGATGTGGAAGTGTTCCCCGTGCTGAACGCACTGTTCACCCGCATTCTGGGCGAGTCCCCCTACAAGAGCCCCACCGACATGGGCGTGAACATGGCCGGCAACTGCATTGTCGATGACGAGGCCGTCAGCGAAGCCGCCAAGCAAGAAAT
>JABUUR010000299.1 GCA_021443065.1 Fibrobacter sp. | reverse complement strand
TTGCAATGCTTATCGCCCTGTTGATTGGTTTTGTTCTGCTCATGGCCTACGGAAAGTTCCGTAGGTGCAGTTGGCAATCGCTTTTCAAGATGGCTGTGTCCGGGATTCCTGCTGCAAGGAACATCGCCATCGTCATGCTGATGGTAGGGGCGCTGACCGCCCTGTGGAAAACCTGCGGAACGGTAGCCTACATCGTCGACTTGGCCGCTGGCGCACTGACTCCTGCGCTTTATTTGCCCAGCTCCTTTTTGCTTTGCGCGGCCATTTCTGTACTGACGGGTACTTCCATAGGTACGGCGGCCACCATGGGAGTCATCTGCATGAGCGTGGGCACCGCCCTAGGCGTAGACAGCGCCATCTGCGGAGGTGCAATTCTTGCGGGCTCCTACTTCGGCGATCGATGCTCGCCAGTCTCCACAAGCGCACTCCTGGTTGCAGAAATCACCAGGACGAATCTTTACGACAATATACGCGCCATGATTCGCACAGGGTGGCTTGCGACTGTGGTGGCGCTTGCCGTTTACGCCCTGTTGGGGTTGCTTGCCGGCGGGAACACAAATGCGGCCGCCGCGGATTTGGGCAGCACGGTCTTACCATTTGAATTAAGATGGTTCATGGTGCTGCCTGCCATTTCGATTCTCGTGCTTGCGTTGTTCCGCGTTGACGTTAAAATCAACATGCTCACAAGCATCGCCCTTTCTGTAGTCGTGGGGTTGTTCGTCGGGCTTTCTGCAACAGAAATGGCGATGGCGGCAGGCTACGGCACACTCTCGATGATGAAACTGATCCTTGTGGTGGTCATCTCGTTGACTTATGCAGGATTATTCAAAGGGACGGGGGTTCTAGACAAGTTACATAAAGGCATTACGCGACTTTCCAAAAAGGTCTCGCCCTTCGGTTGCGTCGTGCTTACGGCCATTGCCACCTGCGCATTGTCCTGCAACCAGACCCTTTCCATCGTGCTGACAAACGAAATCTGCACCGGGGTCATGCCCAACGAAAAACGGCGCGCCATCGCCATCGAAAATTCTTCCGTGATTATCGCACCCCTGGTGCCCTGGACCGTAGCAAGCCTTGTCCCGCTGGGTGC
>JABUUR010000215.1 GCA_021443065.1 Fibrobacter sp. | reverse complement strand
GCCCAGGCCAAGGCAGAAGAACGCCGCGCCATGGCATACGCCGCCGAACAAGAAATGAAGGCAAAGGTCATGGAAATGAAGGCAAAGCTGGTGGAAGCCGAAGCCCAAATTCCTATGGCCATGGCAACCGCCCTCCGCGACGGAAAACTGGGTGTCATGGACTACTACAACATGAAGAACATCGAAGCCGACACCCAGATGCGCAGGGAAATTGGAAACGCCCCCGAGGCAAAATAACCCCAAGCCATCTTCACTCATAGTTGAGTACTGATATGGAAGGTTTATTGATACTTGTCGGTGTCTACGTTCTTGACTACATTGTCAAGAAGATAGCCGCCGGTAAAAAAGAACAGGAGCAGCCTCCCGAGGTGCCGCGTCATTCCCAAACCTGCGAACCGGACCAGATTCCAAAGCCAAGCAATTTGGAAGACCTGATTAAGCAGTTTGAAGAAGCCCAGCGCGAATCCTCCCAAGGGACCTTTACGCCGCCACCGCCGCCCATAGAAGACATGGACGACAGCAATTTTGGCGATGAAGAAGATAATGACGATATTGATCTCCCGGTTGTTACGCCGGCGAATCCCAATCACTTTACCTTCCAGGAAATCGCAGAATCTGTCATCCAATGGCTGGATGTGAGCGTAGAAAACTTGCAGCAAGCCTTCGGTTTTTCCGAAGAGACCGCACAACGTGTTCTTAGCGATTTGCAAGCCCACCACATCGTAGCCCGCGACATGGGCGACGGCTATTGCGACCTGCTTATTCACGACAAGACGGAATTGACAAACCTCTTCAAACGTGAACAACGGGAAGCAGAGGAACAGCAGGCTGCAAAGGCTAGGGAATCAGCACTGCGGGCCCGTCGAGAGGCGGAACTGCAACACCAGAAGGAGTTGGCTGCTCTAGAGGAACAGGCCAAGCAATTGCGTGAGCAGACGCAGCAAATCCAGCCACAGTCCGAAGCCGACAAGACCCATAAAAGGACCTTTGACCGCGCCGAGATTCGTAGGGGGTTTGTTTGGGCGAAGGTTTTGGACGAGCCACGCTTTAAAAAGAAATGGAGCAGCCAGGTTCGTTAATTCATCCCGGCC
>JABUUR010000218.1 GCA_021443065.1 Fibrobacter sp. | reverse complement strand
CCAAGCCAGCTTTTTTGCAACGTGCTTGCCAAGGCCGACAAAAACGAGAACCTCAACGAAACCCTGGAACAGGCCTTCAAGGCCATAGAAGCCTCCGCCAAGGGGACTGCCTCCGAAAGCGACATCGAAGGCTTGTTCGACGACTTTGACGTGAACTCCAACAAGCTGGGCAAAAGCGTTGCCGAAAAATGCGCCACCCTGCGAAAACTGATGCACGGCATTGCCGACATGAAACTGGGCAACTACCAGGACAACACCATCGATGCCTTCGGGGATGCCTACGAATACCTGATGGGCCTGTACGCTTCCAACGCAGGGAAAAGCGGCGGCGAGTATTACACGCCCCAGGAAGTTTCGGAATTGCTGGTCCGCATCGCGGTGAACGGCAAGAAGACCATCAACAAAATTTACGACCCGGCGGTAGGTTCAGCCTCCCTGTTGCTGAAGGCCCGAAAAATCCTTGGCAAGGAAGGGGTGCGCAAAGGCTACTTTGGGCAGGAGAAGAACCTGACCACCTACAACCTGGCCCGCATCAACATGTTCTTGCACGATGTGAACTACAACAAGTTCGACATCGCCCATGGCGACACCCTCGTAGAGCCTAAGCACTGGGACGACGAACCCTTCGACGCCATCGTCTCCAACCCGCCTTATTCCATCAAGTGGGAGGGCGACGACAACGCCCTGCTGATAAACGACCCCCGGTTTGCCCCCGCAGGGGTCCTTGCGCCAAAGAGCAAGGCCGACTTGGCCTTCGTGATGCATATTCTTTCGTGGCTCGACACGGCGGGGACTGCTGCCATCGTCTGTTTCCCGGGCATCATGTATCGTGGCGGCTCCGAGCAGAAAATTCGCCAGTACCTGGTAGACAACAACTTCGTGGACGCGGTCATCCAGCTGCCCGACAACCTGTTCTACGGCACCACCATCGCCACCTGCATCTTGGTATTGAAAAAGTCCAAGAAAGACAACAAGATTCTTTTTGTGGACGCAAGCAAGGAGTGCGTGAAGGTCACCAATTCCAACAAGCTCACCGACGAAAACATCCAGAATATCGTCTGCGCCCTGGAACAGCGCAAGAACAAGAAGTACGAA
>JABUUR010000487.1 GCA_021443065.1 Fibrobacter sp. | reverse complement strand
TCCAATCAGGGGGATTTCATCCACAAGGTGGAAAGCCCCAAGAAAGGCTACCTGAAAAGATACCGCGTCACCTTGGCACGGGAATTCACCCGGCAGCAGAAGGATGAGCTTTTGCGTGGCGTGATGCTGAAGGACGAACGCCGCCCGGTGCTTGCCCGTGAACTTTCCCAGGAGAGCTTGACCCTTGATGGCCAGCAAGTGGAAACCGTGGTCATTTCCATCGGCGAAGGTCTGTACCATCAGGTGCGCCGCATGTTCGCCGCCGTGGGCAACCACGTGTTGACCCTTTCCCGGGAGGCCATCGGACCCGTGACCCTGGACGAAACCTTGGGCAAGGGCGGCTGGCGCTTTATGACCGAAGAAGAAGTGGAAATGCTTACGAAATAGATGGCGTGTTTATGAATAAAAAAGTGAAAGTCGTTAGACTTTCACAAATTCAGAAGCAAAAAAGCGAATGGTGAAATTTCGCAACCGTCGATTTCGATACGACAGCCTAAAATTCTTCGTCCTTGGGCTGGACGGCAATCATGACATCGCTATCTTTGGCCTCAAGTTCGGCGTTGACACCTTCCACCAGGGCTTCCAGGGAATTGATCTTGTCCTTGATCTCGTTGCTGAACTTGAAGGTGGGTACCAGACGGTCTTCGATGAGGACAGTTTCGCCTGTGCGGGGATTGCGGGCCGGGCGAGCCTTGCGGGGCTTGCAACTGAAGGTTCCGAAACCGCGAATCTCGATGGTGTTGCCTTCGACAAGTTTTTCTCCCAGCAGGTCGAGAAACTGTTCGATGACGGTCTTGATGTCGTTGCGCACAAATCCGGTAGACTTGGCGATTTCTTGAATGAGAGTCTGTTTAGTTATATTAGCCACGTCGTAAATATAGGTTTATCAAAGACTTAGTGTATATGTATTCAGAAAATTAAATATTTTTTTGGGTAAGACATTGCGAACTTTTTGTGGATAGTTGTTGTTAATATGTTGAAAGATGTTGAAAGTTTGAAACCGGCGGCTAAGTCGTTCAAGTTAAGGGACTTAGAGGTGTTCCCCAACACCATCTTGAGCCCCATGGACGGGGTGACGGATGCCCCTTTCCGCCGTTT
>JABUUR010000027.1 GCA_021443065.1 Fibrobacter sp. | reverse complement strand
ACTTCGAATTCGTCTTCGAGAGCCATGACCAGTTCGACGCGGTCGAGGGAGTCGGCACCCAGGTCGTTACCGAATTCGGATTCCGGCTTCACATCTTCAGCCTTGACTTCGAGCTTGGCAACGATAACGTCGACAACCTTGTTAAAAATTTCTTCGTTCATTTTATTCTCCATTTGTTGGATTAGGTGTTTAAGTTGAAATCTAGTAAAAAAATACTAAGCGTTCAAGCCCCCGTCAACGCCCAAAACCTGGCCGGTAATGTAGCTGGCGTCGTCCGAGGCCAAAAATACCACCGCTTTTGCCACGTTTTCGGGGGTGCCGATACGCTGCAGGGGGATGCTTGCCGCGTATTTTTCCTTGGTGGCGTCGTCCATCTTGGCGGTCATGTCGGTGCCGATAAAGCCGGGGGCCACGGCGTTCACGGTAATGCCGCGGGGGGCAAGTTCCATGGCGTTGGACTTGGTGATACCGATAATACCCGCCTTGGCGGCGGCGTAGTTTGCCTGGCCTGCCTGGCCGCGGATACCATTGATGCTGGAAATGTTCACGATACGGCCGGTGCGTTTACCCATCATGGTGCGGGTCACGGCGCGGGTGCAAAGGAACACGGAACGCAGGTTGGTCTGGATGACGGCATCGAAGTCTTCGTCCTTCATGCGCATAAAGAGACCGTCGCGGGTGATACCGGCGTTGTTCACCAGGATATCTACGGTGCCCATGTCGGCGATGATTTCCTTGAACACGCTCTGAACCATTTCGGAGTCGCCCACATTGCAGGCGTAACTCTTGACCGAGACCCCCAGTTCGGCGCTGAGAGAGGCGGCCAGATCTTCACGGACGGATGTAGAAATGATGGCCACGTCGGCACCTTCGCGAGCCAGTTCGGTGGCGATAGCCAGACCGATACCGCGGGAGGCTCCCGTCACGATAGCCTTTTTGCCTGTTAGTTTACCCATAATTAAAACCTCAACTAAAAAAGTGGTTGGTGGTTAGTGGCTGGTGGTTGGTGACAACCGCCTACACCCTAGCCCTTGAGTGCCTGGAAAGCCTCGATGGTTTCTACCGGAGTGACCTTCACGTCGCGACTGATTTTACGCA
>JABUUR010000119.1 GCA_021443065.1 Fibrobacter sp. | reverse complement strand
GATCTGCTTGACCCGGGATCTCTACCAACATTGTCATCCCGGGCTTGACCCGGGATCCCCCCTGCATCATTTTACCTGTACCTGTCCTCTATGGAATTGGCACCCTGCTCATTGTGGCTGCGGTAGCACTCGAAGAATTCGTCCCAATGCTCTATCAGTATGTCCACAATCTCCGGCTGGAACTGGACACCCCTCAGTTTTTCGAATTCCGCCTTGACGCGCCCCTCCTCCCATGGTTCCTTGTAACCACGGGGGCTTGCCAAGGCATCCAGAACATCGGCCACGGCACAAATGCGCCCCGCCAAGGGAATATCTTCACCAGCCAGCCCCAGGGGGTAGCCCTTGCCGTCCCAACGCTCGTGGTGGGAGCGGGCAACACTTGCGGCGAGCCTCAAAAGCTTACTCTTGGAACCGCAAAGCATACTGTAACCCAGCTCGGAGTGAGTTTTCATCTGGGCGTATTCCACCTCGTTAAGGCGAGAAGGCTTGTTTAGCACCGCATCGGGTATGCCCACCTTGCCCAGGTCGTGCATAGGTGTCGCCAGGCGAATGTTCTCGGCCTCTTCCGCGGGCAGGTTCATGTACTTTGCAATCTTGTACGAAATCTCGGAAACCCGCTGGATATGGTCCCCCGTTTCCTGGCTACGAGATTCAGAAACCTCGCCAAGAATATGGATGACTTCCCTCTGGGTAGCCTCCAGTTCCGTAGTCAGCATGGCCGATTCCACTGTCTTTGCAGAATAGACGGCAGTAAGCTTCAGCCGTTCCAGGTCTTCCCTGGAGAACACCGCAGTACACCCCTTCTTGTTGATCGCCTGGAACACCCCCATCACAAGGCCTTGGGAATTTTTCAAGGGTACCGTCATTACAGACGTAGTGCGATAGTGGGTCTTTTCATCGCTCCGGTGGTCAAACCTAGGGTCTCGGTAGGCGTCCTCAATCAACAGGGATTCACCGGTCTTTACAGATTCACCCACAAATCCTGCAGTAATTGGAATGCGCAGCTCGTCCACGCCGTGGGCAACCTTTGTCCACAGTTCACCTTCATTTTCATCCACCAGCCACAAAGAGCAGCGGTCTGCAGAGACAATGGATCGACCCA
>JABUUR010000380.1 GCA_021443065.1 Fibrobacter sp. | reverse complement strand
TCCACCAGCTTCTGGCAGGCGGCAAGGCCGGACTGAGTCTGGTGGCTACCGATAAGCACACGGTCAGGTTCAAACAAATCCTGGATGGCCGTACCTTCCGCCAAAAATTCAGGGTTGGACAGCACCTCGAAGTGCAACCCCTTGTCGTTGCTGTTCAAAATGCGTTCCATGGCAGCGGCAGTGCGCACGGGCAAGGTGGACTTTTCCACGATGATTTTCCCTTCGTCGGCAATGTCTAGAATCTGGCGGGCGGTCTTTTCCCAGTACTGCAGGTCCGATGCCTTGCCGGCACCGTGACCGAAGGTCTTGGTGGGAGTGTTCACCGAAACAAAGATAATGTCGGCTTCCTTGATGGCCGCGGGAATATCCGTACTGAAAAACAAATTGCGACCGCGGGCACGGTTCACCACTTCATCAAGGCCCGGTTCAAAAATCGGAAGGTTATCGCTATTCCAAGCGTCAATACGGGACTGGTTGATATCTACAACAGTAACTTTGACATCGGGGCACTTGTCGGCAATAACGGTCATGGTGGGGCCACCGACGTAGCCTGCGCCAATACAAAGAATCTTGGTATTAAAATTCATAATACCTTAAATCTAGATAATTTCAATAATTGAGGCCAGCCGTCACTTGAAAAGGGCGGTCAAAGACAGCTCTTCCCCCGGATTTACCACCCGAATGGCATCCATCACCCCGTCGCTCCAGCCCGCCCAAACGCCTCCAGGAGCGGCTTCTGCGGTAACCACCACAGGCAAACCCGCAAAAAAGTCTACGGTAAGACTGCCCGAGGTCGCCCGCAGGCCATGGACGTAAATGTTCCCGAGGCCTTCTACGGAAAGTGTCATGGGAGCCACAGCACCCAACCCGAAATACTCCTGTATTTCGTCCTGGATTACACCTTGACGCTCCACGGCAAAGTTCTTGATGATTTCCAGTTGCTGATCCATGTAACTTGCGCTGCGGTCCCAGCGCTCCTGGTCACGTTCAATTTCAGGCTCTATGGCACTCATGAGCGTGCTGATTCGAGAAAGGATTCTATCCGACGAGAAATTCGTCTTGAGGAGCACGGCCATGCGGTTCACGAAGGCCTGGCGGAACCC
>JABUUR010000025.1 GCA_021443065.1 Fibrobacter sp. | reverse complement strand
ATTATCAAAAATGTCAACAACTATAGGCTTTGAAGATGTTGTTTAACAGACACTAAATACGCAAGGGTGACTTGTAAAAAAATGAAAGTCGCTGAAGTTCATCCGCACCCTCGAATATGCAACCCCTGCCCATATCTGCTTTTTTTCGTCATAAACAACCTGGGCCAAGGAATCATTTTGAAGAATCATTATATTCTCGTAATTCTTTTTTTCAAATTCATTTATTCCTATTCCCATCTCCATGAGATATCTATAGTGCGAAGACTTTGGATTTTTCCCATGACGTTTCCATAAAGACAAAATCTTTCCCTGTACACCTCTTTTTTCTGTTCCAATTTCACTCCAATTTCCCTTTCGTTTTTCATTTTTCAAAGAAAAGACGTTTCCATCCAGACTAAAATATCCGATACTATCATGCCAGACTTTTCGTGCAGATTTGATTTCGCCATTCAAAAATCCATCGGCATAGACAGAACCTCTAGACATCCGTTGGTCCACACTGGTCTCAATCTCGGTATCAGCATTCCCTTTTATGTTTGATCCCAAACAGATAATCACATTACCAAGAAAATACCAACTTTTATATGCTTCCAATTTTTTCCTTTTTGCAATCAATGCCGCCACGGCAATTTTTCCATCAACAACACCACCTGCAAATTCGCTTTCATTGGTGATGCGCTTCTCAATTTGAACACAGTCTCTATGACTAGTTGTTCCTGGAAGCAAATTCCAATCCCAAAGAGGGTATATGTTTTCAAAATCATTTCCATGACGGTACAGTGAAAGCACACCCATACCAAGCCAAGCACCCTTTCGGTTTTCATTATTTATACTTTCGGCTCCAACTGTATTTTTTGAGGATAACTTCAAAGAAACATAATTTTGATTGTCTCTGCAAACCAAGAATTCGCCTCGCCAAAAATAACGACATCCTCTTAAAGAGTCCGTACCAAAAGATTGCAAGCCTCCCCCAGTAATTCCACCTATATTTACATACCAATTTTGGTAGTCTTGTTGATGCAAGGAATCCAAGAGAGAGAGATTTTTATCTCAACTTCCGCCGTTTTTAACACTAAAAAAGCATTTTCAGAGTACGGTCAAAGGCC
>JABUUR010000121.1 GCA_021443065.1 Fibrobacter sp. | reverse complement strand
CAGGGTACTGGCGCTCGCGAAATCGGTTACATGTTCGGTCAGTACAAGCGTATCCGCAACGAATTCGTCGGCGTTCTTACCGGTAAGGGCCTCACCTACGGTGGTTCTCTCGCCCGTACCGAAGCTACCGGCTACGGCCTCTGCTACTTCACCCGCGAAATGCTGAAGGACCTGGCAAACACCTCCTTCGCCGGCAAGACTGTTGTGATTTCCGGTTCCGGTAACGTTGCAATCTATGCAACCCAGAAGGCTCAGGAAATGGGCGCAAAGGTTGTTACCGTTTCTGACTCCAACGGCTACATCTACGACCCCAACGGCATCAAGGTCGAAGTCGTGCAGCAGATCAAGGAAGTGGAACGTGCCCGTATCTCCGAATACGCAAAGCGCGTGCCGGGTTCCGAATACCACGAAGGTTCCAAGGGCGTTTGGACTGTCAAGTGCGACATCGCCCTGCCTTGCGCAACCCAGAACGAAATCGACGAAGAATCTGCAAAGGCTCTTATCGCTAACGGCGTGATGGCCGTTGCCGAAGGTGCAAACATGCCTTCTACTCCGGAAGCCATCGAAGCCTTCCTCAAGGCTGGCGTCCTGTTTGGACCTGCCAAGGCTGCAAACGCTGGTGGCGTTGCTACCTCCGGCCTGGAAATGTCCCAGAACTCCGAACGTCTCTCCTGGACCTTCGAAGAAGTGGACGCCAAGCTCGATGGCATCATGACTTCCATCTACAAGGCTGCTTCTTCCGCCGCTGAAAAGTACGGCGACAAGAAGAACCTGGTCATGGGTGCAAACATCGCCGGCTTCCTCAAGGTTGCCGACGCCATGAAGTGGCAGGGTGCGGTTTAATAGCGATGAGTTACGGCGCAAGCGCCTAGAGGTGTGAGGTCGGCTGCGGTGCAGCCTGGAGCAAGGAGTTCATGGCTCTCTGCTCAAAGTAAACATCGCGTGCGACCTCTGCGCTCAAAGCGACGAAGTCGCGACCTCACTGCTCATAACTATTCCAGAGTGGCGGGCCTTTACGGGCTCGCTGCTTTTTTTTGAATGGAGGTTGGTGTCATCCCGGCCTAAGCCTGCCCCGGACTTGATCCGGGGAGCCGGAATCTCCTAACTT
>JABUUR010000429.1 GCA_021443065.1 Fibrobacter sp. | reverse complement strand
TATATGGCAAATCGTGTTGTAATCGGCTCCCAGTGGGGTGACGAAGGTAAGGCCAAGGTTGTTGATTTCTTGACGCTGGACGCAGACATCATCGTGCGTTTCCAAGGCGGTGCGAACGCCGGCCACACAGTTGAAGTTGGCGACCAGAAGTTCGTGTTCCACCTGATTCCCTCCGGCATTATGCATAATGACAAGCTCTGCGTCATCGGTAACGGCGTGGTGCTGGACCCCATCCAGACTTTGGCAGAAATCGCCGATTTGCATACCAAGGGCATCAATCCCGAAGGTCGCCTTTTCATTGCCAACAACGCCCACGTGGTGCTGCCTTACCATTCCGCCCTGGACAAGGCCAAGGAAAAGAAGGCCGGCAAGGCTGCCATCGGCACCACCGGTCGCGGTATCGGCCCCTGCTACAGCGACAAGGTGAACCGCATTGGCGTTCGCGTTGGCGACTTGATGGACGAACGTGAACTGCGCCCCCGCGTCGAAGCCATGGCCAAGGTCCACAACGAGGAATTCAAGGCCATGTACGATGTGGAACCCATCGACCCCGAAGTGGTCATCAAGGACTACCTTGAACTGGGCCAGAAGATCAAGCCCTATGTCTGCGATGTCAGCGACCTGCTTTACAAGGCGGTAAAGGCCGGCAAGCGCCTGGTGTTCGAAGGCGCCCAGGGCACCATTTTGGACGTGGACCAGGGCACCTACCCCTTTGTGACCTCCAGCAACACCGTGGCCGGCTATGCCAGTTGCGGCGCAGGCGTTGGACCCACCGCCTTGGACGAAGTCTGGGGTGTGGTGAAGGCCTACACCACCCGCGTAGGCAACGGTCCGTTCCCCACCGAACTTTTGGACGAGGTCGGCGATACCCTGCGCAAGATCGGCAACGAATACGGTGCCACCACCGGTCGTAACCGCCGTTGCGGCTGGTTCGACGCTCCCGTGGTGCGCAAGGCTACCGTGGTGAACGGCCTCACTCACTTGGCCATCACCAAACTGGACGTGCTGGACACCTTTGACACCGTTAAAATCTGCACCCATTACGAATGCGACGGCGAAAAGCTCACAAGTTTCCCCAACCAGCTGTCCAAGGTCGACCGCTGCGTGCCTGTGTACGA
>JABUUR010000078.1 GCA_021443065.1 Fibrobacter sp. | reverse complement strand
CAGCTGGGGTCCATGGATTCTATCGCGACTTTCGTCGCTCCAGAATGACCCACAGGCCGCTATTCGAGACGCTACAAGCTCACCGCCAAGCAGAAGAGCGTCCTCTCATGTCTGGGTCTGGACGAATCCCACGTGGACCAGTTTGCAAAAAATCTATGATTGAGTTATATTTCTGTGAAAAGTTAAGGTTTGAAAGAATTGTTTCGACCACTTCAACCTATCATTAAGGAGTTTAATTATGATAGAAGCAAATTTAACGCTTAAAGATGCGAAAGATATTTTGAAAATTGAAAAAGCTAGAAAAGAAATCGAACGGGGTTTGGGATTATAAAAAGAAATTCAGAATGGGGTAAAGAAAAAATCAATTAAAGAATTTATGGATTCCTTTGTTAATCTTTATGGCCTAAACAGATTTGGGAAGGGCGTTGATGTAAAAAAAGCACAGAAAGATTTTTTTGATGTGTTTAATAGTTGTTTAAAAATTCACCCTTTAAGAAGTATATCAAAAGATTCTATTGACAGTCTCTATGAAAGTGTGTTGTTTGAATTGAAAGAAAAGACTATGCGTGTTGAAAAATCCTTTGCAAGTAAATTATTGCATTCAATTTATCCGAATCAGATTCCAATTATAGACAACAATGTCTTGCAAAAACTTAGGATTCCCCGATACTATGGAAGTGTAGAAAATGCAAAAAAGACTTTAATTAAGTTAAGTGAATGGTATGAAAAATACATAAAAACATCCGATGCAATCGAATGTATTAAATTTTTTGACAAAGAATTCCCTGATTTTAAGAAAATCAGTTCCTATAAAAAAATTGATTTTTTTCTTTGGCAAAGCGTTAAACTGAATAAAGTCTAATTGACGATTGAGTCTGTTTTTTGAAAAAAAGTCGAACTCCAGAGGGATTATCAAATCCTCAAAATTCAGTGAGCATCGTTAGATGCGAACAACAAATGCGTAGGGCGAATAAAAACAAAAATGCTTGCGTTTTTACGTTTGAGCCCAGCATTTGGTACATAGTACAATTTGTGTGAAAAATATGAACTTTAGCAGGTGAGCCTTTTTTCAATTGACCATCCCTGTGAAATGGATTATTTTTTAGTGAAAATCCCACTAGGAGT
>JABUUR010000512.1 GCA_021443065.1 Fibrobacter sp. | reverse complement strand
GAATCGATGTTGTAGCCGCGGCGGGAGAACACCAGGGCGATGCGAACGAGAACGCCCGGGCGGTTTGCCACCAGCAAGCTAATCGAATGAGCTTTAGAAATCATTTTTATATCTCCTTTCCGCTATTAGGTGGATCCCGTGGGCTTTTCCAGCTGGGCCTTGGGCTGTTCGGTAATCATGGAGGTGAGGGGTGCTCCTGCCGGAATCATGGGGAACACGTTGTCTTCCTTTTCGCATTCGCACCAGATGAGGATGGGGCCTTCGTTATAGTCCAAAGCCTTCTGGATCATGCGTTCTGCGTCGGCGGCACGCTTGATGCGAAGCCCCGGAATGCCGTAGGCTTCCGCAAGCTTTACGAAGTCGGGGTTGCCCTGCATGTCCACGCTGGAGTAGCGGTGGTCGTAGAACAGTTCCTGCCACTGGCGCACCATGCCCAGGTACTTGTTGTCCAGCACGAAAATCTTGATGGGCAGCTTGTGAAGTGCAGCTGTCGCAAGTTCGAATTCCGTCATCTGGAATCCACCGTCACCGCTGAAGCTGCAGACGGGCCATCCGGTGGTGTTGCCAAATGCCGCCCCGATTGCAGAGGGAAGGCCAAAGCCCATGGTACCTGCGCCGCCGCTGGAATGGAGCTGGCGGGGGTTGTTGATCTTGAAGAACTGCGCCACCCACATCTGGTGTTGGCCCACGTCGGTGGTGACGATGGCTTTTCCCTGGGTGAGGTCGCTTACGGTCTGCACGATGTGCTGCATGCGCAGGCCGCCCTGCTTGGGATATGTCAGGGGGAACCGCTTTTTCCAGGTCTGGCAGGTCTTGACCCATTCGGCGGTGTCCAGCTTGGAAACCAGGGGCAACAGCTGCTCCAGCACCATCTTGGCGTCGCCGCACATGAATACGTCGGGCTGCAGCACCTTGCCCTCTTCGGCGGGGTCGATGTCGATGTGCATCTTGATGGCGTCCTTGCAGAACACCTCCAGCTTGCCGGTAATGCGGTCGTCCCAGCGGGAACCGATGGAAAGAATCAGGTCGCAGTCCAGGACCGCCTTGTTGGCGTAGACGGTACCGTGCATGCCCAGCATGCCCATGGAAAGTTCATGGTCGGCGGGGAAGGTTCCAAGACCCAGGAG
>JABUUR010000321.1 GCA_021443065.1 Fibrobacter sp. | reverse complement strand
CCTGCGGCGGCGCTCGCCTTGTCGTCGCCCTCCATCAGGCTTTCCATGCCGGCAATAACGTAGGGCGACCCGATGCGGGTGCGGCAAATCTTTTCAAAACTGTTGGACTTTTCAAGGGAGGTGTTGCAACTGACGGGAGTCGCAATGCGCTTGATTCCCAGGGCCTGGGCGGCCAGAATGCCCAGCACGTCGCCACGGAGCCACATGCCCACGTCGTCGGCCAAAAGGGGGCGGTCGGAATCGCCGTCGGTGCTGAACACGGCATCCACATAATCCTTGTGGGTAAACTCCCGGGCAATCTCCTCGTCTTCTGACCGGATAGCCTCGGTGTCCACAGGCACAAAGACATCGCTGCGGCCGAAAGGCTTGACGCAGGCCCCCAGGGATTCCAGAACCCGGACGACAATGTCGCGGCCCACTGCGGAATGTTGGTAAACGCCTATGGTAAGGCCCTGCAAAGCCTTATCGCCGAAAAATTCCGGATAACGCCTGCAGTAGTTTTCTTCGGCCTCGGTTTTGACCTCGGGAAGTTCCGGGGCAGCCTTGAGCATGCCCGCAGAGTCGAAAAGACCTTCGTCAAAATCCACGGACTGTGAGACTATCCCTTGCTCGTCGGCCTTGGTAATCTCGCCGTTGGGATGGTTGAACTTGATGCCGTTGCGGTCGGCGGGAATGTGGGAACCCGTCACCATGATGGTGGGCAAGTGCTTGTCCAGACCGTAGAGCGCAATGGCCGGAGAAGGAATGCGACCGCAGTAGGTAACCTTCCAGCCGGCATCTTCGCCGGCCTTCACCAGGGCCTGCAAAATTCGTCCGGTGCTGGGGCGCAAATCGCCGGCGATCGCGATTTCCTTGTCGCACTTGTAACTTGCCTCGCAGTACTTGATAAAGGAACGCGCATAGACATAGCACACCCGGTCCGTCATGGCACTTACGAGACCGCGGGCACCGCTGGTACCGAACGCTACGCCGGATTGTTTCATTACTTCTTGCATTGCAACGGACATAAAAACCTCTTGAACTTGTGCAACTGAAACCTCTTCAAAAACTCGTCCCAGTGCACCTCAAAATTAAAAAAATAATCACCCGGGCAGATTACCCTCTTTCATTCCAGCTGATGATTTCTTGTTCCA
>JABUUR010000005.1 GCA_021443065.1 Fibrobacter sp. | reverse complement strand
TCCCCATACGGGGACCAGCCACACTAAGGGCGGAGCCCTAAGTGTGTTGCAGCCGGCTCGGGGCCGAGATGACAACATACATCACCTCACTGCCCACACCTCAAAGCGAACGACCTCACCACTAGTAGATGAACATCATCTCGCGGTACTTGGGCAGGGGCCACTTTTCGTCGGGCACCACCTTTTCCAGGGCGTCCACGATTTTGCGAACTTCCGCCATGGCGAAAAGAATATCCTGATGTTCGCCTGCGAGAGCCGCTTCCATCTTGGAGATGGCGTAAGTCAAATCGCGGCAGCCCTCGCCCAGGGACTTGGCGTAAACATCCACACCGGGGAAACCCTGGTTCAAAGCCATTTCGTTCGTCTTCAGGGCGCAGGAGTACGCCTCCACCGCCTTGGGGAGAATAATGTTCTTTGCCATGTCGCGGCAGATTTCGCCCTCGATGCGGACACGCTTGTGGTAGTCCTCCACGTTCACCTCGTAACGGGATTCCATCTCCACGCGGTTCATGACGCCGTACTTTTCGAAGAGGGCGATGTTCTCTTCTTTCTTGAGAGCCTTCAAGGCTTCCAGGGACGTGCGGATGTTGGGCAGCCCACGACGTTCGGCTTCGGCAATCCATTCGTCGGTGTAGCCGTTGCCGTTGAAAATGACACGCTTGTGTTCCTTCACGATCTTCTGGAGAATTTTCTGAAGCCCCGTATGGAAATTCTTGTCGTCCAATTTTTCCAGTTGTTCAGAAATCATGTCGAAGGCCTCGGCAACGATGGTATTCAGAACAACGTTAGGTTCGGAACAGGACTGGCTTGCGCCCGGCGCGCGGAACTCGAACTTGTTGCCGGTGAATGCAAAGGTGCTGGTGCGGTTGCGGTCCGTGGCATCCCGAGGCAGCGGCGGCAAGCTGTCGGAACCCAGCTTCATGGCGCCGGCCTGCTTGCTGGACTTGGGAACCCCCTGTTCCAGCTGTTCAATCACGTCCATGAGCTGGTCGCCCAGGTACATGGAAACGATGGCCGGAGGGGCTTCGTTTGCGCCCAGGCGATGGTCGTTGCCCGCTCCCGCGGTAGTCATGCGCAGCAAATCCGCGTGAGTGTCCACCGCGTAAATCACGGCGCAGAGGGTGGTGAGGAACACCGC
>JABUUR010000507.1 GCA_021443065.1 Fibrobacter sp. | reverse complement strand
TATCAGTTGCCATGATGTGTTTCTCCGATTATTCCGTTTAAATTTTTTGGTTTGTGGTTTGTTGTTAAGCTTCCGGTGCTGCTTCAGGTGCAGCTTCGGAGCCCGAATTTTCTTCCAGTTTTTCCTGGAGAGTCTTGATCTGACCTGCGATAGTGGAACCAGGTCCAAGAGCGATGGCGACAATCTGAGCGATCATGCCCTTGCGATCCGGGATCTTTGCGAGGTTCACGACTTCGGAGCCAGGCATAGGCTTACCATCGAGGTAAACGCTCTTGGCGACCAAGAAATCGGGGTTTGCTTTGTGGAATGCTTCAATTTCGCGAGCCGGCAGAAGAGGATCTTCTTCGAAGCCAACCATCACGGATGTTGCACCGTTCAGGAGGTCGTCGAGACCTTCAACCTTGAGAGCTTCGAGCACACGCTTGAGAAGAGTATTCTTGACAGCCTTGTACTTGACACCCTTAGATGCCAAAGACTTGCGGAGGGCATTGTCCTTTTCGACGGTCATGCCTTGATAGTTGAGCAGATAGACAGCGGTAGCACCCTGGAAGGATTCTACGAGAGCGTCCACAGTCTGTTGTTTTTTAACTACAGCTTTCATGGTTTCTCCTAGCGTGTCAGTGCCAAGTCAAGTTTAATGCCCGGAGCCATAGTTGCGGACAACGTAAGGCTCTTGATATAGGTGCCCTTAGAAGATTGGGGCTTAGCCTTCACGACGGAGTCGATCACAGACTTGGTGTTTTCAACCAGCTGGTCGAGGGTGAAGGAGAGCTTGCCAACAGGAGCGTGGACGTTTGCGCCCTTGTCAACGCGGTAAGAAATCTTACCAGCCTTGAGTTCCTTGACGGTCTGGGCCACGTTGATGGTCACAGTACCAGCCTTGGGGGACGGCATCATACCACGAGGACCGAGAACCTTGGCAACCTTGCTAATCACCGGCATCATGTCGGGAGTAGCGACGACTGCGTCAAAGTCCAGCCAGCCTTCCTGAATCTTCTGAACCAAGTCAGCACCACCTGCGAAGTCAGCGCCTGCGGCCTTGGCAACTTCAAGGTTGTTATCCTTGCAGAATACCAAAACGCGAACCTGACGACCGGTACCATGCGGCAGCACAACAGTGCCACGAACCACTTGGTCGGAATGTTTTG
>JABUUR010000426.1 GCA_021443065.1 Fibrobacter sp. | reverse complement strand
GATTCTTCGGTAATTGCCACAAAGAAAGCCCAGCTACAGAAAATCGAAAAAATCAAGTCCAAAACGATTCCAGCAAAAACCACATATAAGGAAGCCTTGGAAGCTAGAAAAAATCCTAGACTCTATACAGCAAAGACTTTGGCAGCTTCCGTCAACGAAGCAGGAATTGCAGGTGCTCAGTGCGGCGCCGCTGTGGGTGGGGGATGCGCCATCGTCTACAATATGGTCGCCATTCTTGAGGGTAAAGATATTGATGAAGCACTGAAGGATGTTGCCGCAAGTACAGGAGAATCCGCTGTTCGTGGATATGTAAAATCATCTGCAGGTTCTCTCGTGAAAGGTGGCCTTGAACATTACATGACGGGACTGCCTAATGCACTCAAGAAATGCGGAATTTATGCAGAAGCAGCCGGTTTCATTGTCAATTCCGCAGAATCCATGTATGGCTATTTTTCCGGAAAATACTCCGGGATGGAATGCATGGGACTCATCGCCAAGGACTTGACTTTGACCTTGGCCAGATTGCCTTTGGCCAATATGGGCGCGTTTGTGGGTATGTTGCCTATGGCCTTGGCCTCTGTTTCCGTGGGTATCGTCAAGCAAGCAATGGCATCTGCCCAAATGGCTAAGGAACGGCGCATTCAAATCGAGGCCGAATGCAAGGCGCAAATCGCCCTGCTCAAACAATTCAGGGAAAGGTTTGAACAGATTTCCCGACAGTGGCTGAAGGAAACGACCCATGCTTTTGTTTCTGCAATGAACTCCATGGACGACGCTTTGCAAATCGGTGATATAGACAAGTACATCGGTGCAGCCAATAGCATCACCGAGGCAATGGGGCAGAAGGTTCAGTTCCGTAATCAGAAAGAGTTTGATTCATTAATGGAAAGCGACGAAGCTTTCGTACTTTAAAAATTCCAACAAGGAGAAAATAAAATGCCTATTCCGTTTATTCTTGGTGCTGCTGCAGTTGGCGCTGGCCTCTTTGGCGCAAAGAAAGCTTATGACGCGCACGAAACAAATGAGCGTGCGGAACGCATGAACCGCAATGCAAGCCGCATCGTAGATAGCGCGAAGGAATCTCTTGACCAGGAGCGTAAGCGTTGCCAGCAATCCCTTGAAAATCTTGGCCGCAAGAAAATCGATTCCCT
>JABUUR010000062.1 GCA_021443065.1 Fibrobacter sp. | reverse complement strand
AAGCGTGTAATGCTTTTCGTAGGGGGTCCAGGGGGGCCTTGCCCCCTTGCATCATTCCTCCATCGTCGAAAAGCAAGCGTGTAATGCTTTTCGTAGGGGGTCCAGGGGGGCTTTGCCCCCTTGCGTCATTATTAGTCCTTTCCGGTGAAGATAATCACGAGGACCGAGGCGATGAATGCTGCGGACACAGCCAGGAATTCCCACGGGTTGTCCATGATGGAACTCTTTGCGGCACCGGTGGACTCACCTTCAACCTTGGCCTGTTCTTCGGCCTTTGCCTTGGCTTCTTCTTCGGCAGCCTTCTTTTCGGCTTCTGCCTTGGCGAGAGCCGCGGTATCTACCGGTGCGGGTTCGGCCTTAGCCTCGAGGACTTCGGCCTGTGCTTCGGCAGGAGCCGCTTCGGCGGCGGGTGCTACAGCGGAGTCTGCAGGTGCGGCGGCTTCAGCAGCGGGTGCTGCGGAGTCGGCAGGTGCTGCTGCGGCTTCGGGAGCAGGTGCTGCAACTTCAGCGGCCGGTGCGGCTGCTTCGACAGGGGCTGCTTCAGCAGGTGCGACAGCTTCGGCGGCAGGTGCTGCGGCTTCAGGAGCCGGTGCTGCAACTTCAGCGGCCGGTGCGGCTGCAGATGCTGCGGCGGGTGCTGTTGCTTCTGCGGCAAATGCAAATGCGGTAGCGAGCATGGTTGCCAACATCAGGTTCTTCATCTTCATAGTATCCCTCATTGAGTTTTAAAATTTTAACAATTCAAAAGATAATTCATCTTTTTGTGATTTGACAACACTTTCTGTAAAAAATCACCTTTTTTTTCAGAATTATGGTGCATTGGCAGTTGTTTTGTGCTTGTAGGAGGGGTGGTGGAAGACATTTAGGCGGGCCCGGCGACCAAGGGAAGCCGTTTGCCCTAGGGGTGGAACGCCGTAAAAAATGGCTGCAACCAGGGGAGGGCCCTCCCCACCAATGAGGTCGGCTGCGTTGCAGCCTAGGGGAGTGAGGTTCGGAGGCTTAGCCTCCTAGAGGTATGAGCTACGAGCTGTCAGCAATAAGGAGTCAGCGGTCAGCAGATTAGTAGTTAGTAATGTATTCGGTCATCCTGAGCGACGCGAAGAATCCATCCTCAAATCACAAATAAATGGATTGCCACGGGCTATCGCCCTCG
>JABUUR010000331.1 GCA_021443065.1 Fibrobacter sp. | reverse complement strand
GCCGGCTGCAACACACTTAGGAACTTGTTCCTTAGTGTGGCTGGTCCCCGTAGGGGAGAATCTTCGTGCCAAAGGCTGCTTTGCCTTCGCTTCAGGTTCTATCCCAGTTCCCGCTTAAAAGCCTCGTAATTGGTGCTGTCGTGGGGTGGGCAGAATACGGCGAACTCGATTTCCTTGAAATATGGTGCGTATTTTAGTATAACCTCTTTTTCGGCCTTTGACACAAGGCTTGGCGGGTTCATGAATGCTCCACAACCGAAGGCTCCAAGAACAATCACTTCTGCTTTATGCTTCGCCGCCACCGCCAAAATTTTTTCAAGGCGTGTCTTATGAATTTCAAAAAGTCCCTCGTCAGAAATTTCCGGGCTTCTTCTTAAGTTTGGAGCGGCGCAGGTAATCACGTCCACCTTGTACCACTGGGATTGCGGGCGGGTTTCAGGAAGGACAGTGTCTGTCTTGAATACCACCACGTCCGGCGTAAAGATGATGTCGTCATTATAGAGCCCGTTCATTTTTCCGCTTTTCAAGAGGCTGATGTGGCGGTCATGAAAATCCTGTTTTACCGCCTCCAACGCCGGGTATAAAGTGGAACAGCGGCACAGGCATTCCTCCTGTGCTCCTGCGCCACCCCACACTCCACCGCCCGGGCTCGTGCTAGATGCAAAATTCAAAACGCAAACTTTTTTACCAGTCTTGACGTATTTCTCCGCCGCCTGAAAAGTCCTATTCCGCGTGACATGGATTGCACATTCGTTTTCGGCATGGAGTGTATCAAAAATTTTTTCAGCCGAGGTTTCGCAGTCGTAATATATTTTTTGAGACGCGATGGATTGGGCTACCGCCTGTGAAAGGACTGTGTTTTCGCTGCACAGATTCATGGTGTCCCTAAAAACCAAAGCCCGCTTAGAACTGTCTTCGTAAAATCCCATGGGTTGCTTCTCTCTTTTTTTGTGAGTACTTCCTTTAATATCATTCTTTGAATTATAGTTTTAAAATCGCCTGCCGAAAAAAATATGCTTCACTCTCTCAAAAACTCGTCATAATTGTCTGGAGTGATTGTGGTGATGCTTGCGCTCGGGTAGCGGTTTGTAAATGCCTTGGTGATGCGGCTCTTTTTATTCGGGTTCCACTTGAATTCGAACGCCTCGATTTTGGA
>JABUUR010000198.1 GCA_021443065.1 Fibrobacter sp. | reverse complement strand
AGCATTTCTTAGCGCTTTAGCGCTTAGAAAGACTTGTCCACGCAGTGGATGACAGCGGGAGGAGATCCCGGGTCAAGCCCGGGATGACAGCGGGAGGAGATTCCGGGTCAAGCCCGGGATGACATGCTAAATAGTTCGGTGGAGAGGTAACGGTCGCCGGTGTCGGGGAGCAAAACCACGATGTTCTTGCCATTGTTTTCGGGGCGTTTGGCCAGTTCCTTGGCGGCCCAGAGTGCGGCTCCTGCGGAAATGCCCACCAGCACACCCTCGGATTTTCCGATTTCGCGACCACAGGCGAAGGCGTCTTGGGCCTCTACGGCAAAGGTTTCGTCGATGATCTTTGTGTTCAAGATTTCGGGGATGAAATTGGCTCCGATGCCCTGGAGCTTGTGGGGGCCGGCAAAGCCCTTGGTCAACAGCGGGGAGGCGGCGGGTTCGACGGCAACGACTTTCACCTGTGGATTCTTGGATTTTAGGTATTCGCCGGTGCCGGTGATGGTGCCGCCGGTACCTACGCCGGCAACGAAGATGTCAACCTTGCCGTCGGTGTCTTCCCAGATTTCGGGGCCGGTGGTTTCTACGTGGGCGGCGGGGTTTGCGGGGTTTACGAACTGGCCTGCGATAAAACTGTTGGGGATGGTTTCCAGGAGTTCCTCGGCTTTTTCGATGCAGCCGGCCATGCCCTTGGCACCTTCGCTCAGCACAAGTTCTGCGCCGTAGGCGGTCATGAGCAGGCGACGTTCCATGCTCATGGAGTCGGGCATGACGATGATTACGCGGTAGCCCCGGGCGGCGGCCACTGCGGCAAGGCCGATGCCGGTGTTGCCGGAGGTGGGTTCGATGATGACGGAGTCCTTGGTGAGTTTGCCGGATTTTTCGGCGTCGTCCATCATTTTTTTGGCCACCCGATCCTTGACGGAGCCTGCGGGGTTCAGGTATTCCAGTTTCGCGAGGATCTTGGCCTGAAGATTGTTGTTCTTTTCGATCTTGCAGAGTTCGAGGAGGGGGGTGTGACCTATGAGTTGGTCGACGGAGGTGTAGATTTTTGACATGTTGGAGGGTCCTGTTTTTTGAGGGAATATAATAAAAGGAGATCCCGGGGCAAGCCCGGGATGACATGTTGGAGGGGCGAGGTCCCGGGTCAAGCCCGGGATGACAATGCGAGA
>JABUUR010000491.1 GCA_021443065.1 Fibrobacter sp. | reverse complement strand
GTGGGTATCCTGGACAACCAGGGCAACGACATCAAGAGCCAGACCAAGATTAGCCTCAACGACTGGATTGAAGGTGCCAAGGTGGGCACCGACTGGAAACTGGTGAAGATCCCTCTGAAGAAGTTCACCGACAAGGGTAAGGCTTGGGATGCCAACAAGCAGGCCGAAGTCGCCAAGGATATCCAGTGGAACAAGATCCAGGAAATCCGCTTCTCCGTGGGCAAGGGTGAAAACCAGGGCGAACCGGGCAAGCCGGCTCCTGTGACCATCTTCGTAGACCAGATTACCTTTACCGAGACCATCGACTGGGTTGACCCCGATATCAAGTGGGACAACTGGAAATCCAAGGCTCCGGATCTGGTCATCTCCGACTTCGAAGGCAAGTTTGCCAAGGACAAGTGGGAACCATCCTTCGGTCCCAAGTCCAAGGCCGAAATCGAAATGCCTTACAAGACCTCCAAGTTGGATGGCAACTCTCTCTTCATCAAGCACTTTGAAATGTCCGACTGGGTTGACTTCGTTCTGGACTTCACCAAGAACGCTGCAAACCACGACGCCAAGCTCCGCGACTGGACCAACCACTGGGGCATCATGTTCGATGTTTACTCCGAACGTGCATGGCAGTCCATTACCGTGCAGATCGGCGATGCCGGAAACGAACTCTTCGTCTCCAACACCGGCGTGCCTCGCGGTCGTTCCACTGTGATTGTTCCGTTCCGCACCTTCAGCAAGTTCCCCTACTACCAGCCCCCTGGAGCCAAGGAAAACGGTGTGTTCGACCTGAAGGGTGTCGTTTCTCTGGACTTCAAACCGGGTGGAGAAGGCTCCAACGGCTCCTTCGAAATCGACAACATCAAGCTTACCAACCAGAAGGAAGTCAAGGCTGCAGAACGTCCGGCCATTGTCAAGGTCGATGTGAAGGGTTCTTCCGACGTAATCAACCCCAACATTTCCGGTGGCCTCTTCGGTATCAACGCTGCCCTCTGGGACGGCGATATGCTGGACAATCCCAAGTTCAAGACTCAGACCTGGGAATTTGTAAAGCGCATCAACCACGGCATTGTCCGTTATCCGGGTGGTCTCCGTGCTGACGACGACCACTGGAAGGAAATTCTCGACAACCACGACTGGATGGTGGACACCGACGAATTCCTCGCTTGGCTCAA
>JABUUR010000320.1 GCA_021443065.1 Fibrobacter sp. | reverse complement strand
AAGCTCACAAGTTTCCCCAACCAGCTGTCCAAGGTCGACCGCTGCGTGCCTGTGTACGAGGAAATGCCGGGCTGGAAGTGCGACACCACCAAGTGCAAGACCTACGACGAACTGCCGGAAAACGCAAAGAAGTACCTGCAGCGCATGGCCGAACTGGTGGACGTGAAAATCGGCATGATTTCCATTGGTGCAAAGCGCGATCAGAGCATTGTAATCGACGAAGGCCTCGCCAGGGGTATGGGTCTTTAACAAGCAAGAGATAGGAGAAAGTAGACTATGGACGCAAACATTGTTGGATTGTTGAAAGGTGTAGAACTGTTCTCTGAACTGACGGAAGAACAGTTGGGACTGCTGGCTAACTTGATTGTTGTCCAGGACTACAATCGTGACGAAACCGTTGTGCTGGAAGGCGATGACTCGATGCAGGCCCTGTATCTCATTGCCTCCGGTTCTGTGCAGGTCTATATGACCGGCGTCGACGGTCGCGAAACAATCCTGTCTTTCTTGGAACGTGGCGATTTCTTTGGCGAAATGAGTTTGATCGACGGCGATCCCCGGTCCGCCTCCGTGCGCACGGTGACCGATGCCCAGATGATGATTATCCATCGGGAGTCCTTCTTGCAGCTTATCCGCCAGACTCCTGAAATCGCCATGGGGCTCTTGAGCGAAATGAGCAAGCGCCTGCGCAAGGCCAACAAGCAGATCGGTTCCTTGTCCACCATGTCCGTTAGCGGTCGCGTGGCGGGCACCCTTTTGAACTTGATGGAGGAACGTGGCGTTCGCATTCATACCGAAAACGGAAAGCGGGTGGTGGTCATCCATAACCGCCCCACCCAGCAGCAGTTGGCGGACATGTCCGGCACTACCCGTGAAACCGTCAGCCGTATCTGCTCCATGCTGGTAAAGGCAAACGCCATTGCCATGACCGGCAAGGACATTGTCATCTTCGACGAGAACGTCCTTCAGGAAAAAGCCTCCAAGGGCTAATCGTTATGAACAAAGTAAAGGTTCTTTTTGATAAACTCCGCAAGATTGCCTTTGTAAAGGCGTTTCTCCTGTGGATCGTGGTGCTTGTGCTTTTGGCCCTTGCGATGGATAAACTGGTGATGCCTATCTTTTCGGGCGCATTTGCAAGCACCGGCGAAGTGCCCAACCTGGAAGGCATGA
>JABUUR010000140.1 GCA_021443065.1 Fibrobacter sp. | reverse complement strand
GGGTTTGTACCCGGATTCAAGAGGTTCCCGTTGCCGTAGGAAATGCTCCAGTTGTTATGCTTGCCAGACCCGTTCACGCCTGCGAAAGGCTTTTCGTGAAGGAGGCACACCAGGCCGTTCTTGTCGGCCACATTGCGAAGCACTTCCATGACCTGCATATTGTGGTCGCAGGCCAGGTTCACTTCTTCGAACATGGGTGCAAGTTCGAACTGGGCAGGGGCCACCTCGTTGTGACGGGTCTTGGCGGGAATGCCCAACTTCCACAGCTCCATTTCCACTTCATTCATGAAATTCAGAATACGGGCGGGAATGGAACCGAAGTAGTGGTCATCCATCTGCTGGTGCTTTGCAGGGACAGCCCCGAAGAGGGTGCGGCCGGACTGGTACAAGTCGGGGCGTTGCAGGTAAAAACGCTTGTCGATGAGGAAGTATTCCTGCTCGGCGCCCAGGGTGACGGTGGTCTTCTTTTTGCCGGCCTTGAAGCAGGCCATCAAGCGCTCCGTGGACTTGGAAAGGGCCTGGAGGGAACGGAGAAGCGGAGTCTTCTTATCAAGAGCTTCGCCAGTGTAGGAGCAGAATGCCGTGGGAATGCAGAGGGTGGCGCCGTTGCCGTGACGCTTGATGAATGCGGGGCTGGTGGGATCCCAGGCGGTGTAACCCCGGGCCTCGAAGGTGGAGCGGATGCCGCCGCTGGGGAAAGAGGATGCGTCCGGTTCGCCTACGATCAAGTTCTTGCCGCTGAACACCATGATGGCTTCGCAACCCCCGAGGCCGTCGGGTTCCAGGAAGGAATCGTGTTTTTCGGCGGTGGAGCCAGTGAGGGGCTGAAACCAATGGGTAAAGTGGGTGGCACCACGGTCCATGGCCCACTTTTTCATGGCGTGAGCCACTTCGCCTGCGATGTTTGCATCCAGGGGTGCGCCCTGTTCGATGGTGGCAAGAAGCTTTTTGCAAATATCCTTGGGCAGGTAAACCTTCATGGCATTGGCGTTGAAAACGTCCTCGCCGTAGTAATCCACGTTGACGGTCTCCGCGGCCTTTACGGGGAGGGTGGCAGCTTTTGCGATTTCGTCGATGGTGTTCTTTCTGTAGGATACCATAATAAACCTCTTGAATTTTTGCGACAGAGTGAAAGTTAGGAAGATTAAAGGAGGTTTTCATCGAATT
>JABUUR010000415.1 GCA_021443065.1 Fibrobacter sp. | reverse complement strand
CGCGTCGAACTGGTCATGGCTCTCGAAGACGAATTCGAAGTCGAAATCCTCGACAGCGACGCTGAAAAGTTCCAGAAGGTTGCCGACGTCGTGGCCTTCATCGAATCCAAGAAGGCTTAATTCTAGCCTTTTCTGATTCCTTGGAATTCAAGACGGTCCCTGGTTAAAGCCGGGGCCGTTTTATTTTTAACTTTCCTACGGTACAAACTGGCGGTTTAGGCCGCACTCTCCAAAGGAGAAAAATTGGGAAACGAAAATCTATTGCACAAGGTTCTAAAACTCTGGTTTCGCCAGAAGTCCGGTGACGGGCTTGAGGCAAAGCTAGGGTATCGGTTCAAGGATCCGGAACTGCTGGCCCACGCCCTGGTCCACCGCTCCTTTTTGATGGGCAAGAACATGCCCTACGAAAGCAACAACGAGCGCCTTGAGTTTTTGGGGGATTCCGTCCTCAACATGCTGACTACGGAATACCTCTACAAGACCTATCCGGAGGACCCGGAAGGGGAACTTTCCAAGCGCAAGAGTGCCATCGTGTCGTGGCCTGCCTGCGCCCAGTCCAGCAGGGAATGGGACTTGAGCGAGTACATCAAGGTGGGAAAGGCCGAAAACAAGATGACGGGCCGAGGCAAGGAGGCCATTCTGGCCGACGCCTACGAGGCGGTCCTTGGTGCTGTCTATCTGGACGGCGGTCTGGAAGAAGTCCGCACCATCTTGAACAAAATCCACTTCCCCCGTGTCCCGGAAATCATTTCTGGGTCGGATTTCGTGAACCACAAAAGCGCCCTCTTGGAGTTTTTGCAGGGGGAACTTCGCACGGTTCCCGAATATGTACTGGTGGGGGAGGAGGGCCCCGAGCACGACAAGACTTTTACCACCGAAGTCCATGTGAATGGGAAGGTTTACGCCCAAGGTTCCGGCCCCAACAAAAAGAGTGCCGAACAGGAGGCCGCCCGCTTGACTCTGGAACTTTTGCGGGCGGAGGCCGCCGCCAGGACCGACAACCCACCTTCGGAGCAGGGTGAAACCAAACCCACTAAACGTGCAAAAAATCGCCACGTAGGTTTGCCCTGATGATCCCTCCCCGCCTTGTCATCCCGGGCACCGACCCGGGATCTCGCCCCGCCTTGTCATCCCGGGCACCGACCCGGGATCCCTCCCCGCCTTGTCATCCCGGGC
>JABUUR010000333.1 GCA_021443065.1 Fibrobacter sp. | reverse complement strand
GGACGCGTCAACAATACATTCGTAAAGAACGTCTACAGCGGACGCGAAACCATCGCAGGTGCCATCGCAGTGACCGTAGTCCTCAAGCCCAAGCAGAAGGTTTCCTTCCAGTTCAATACGGTTCTGGACTTCGCAGAAATCAAGCTGGTAAAGCTCACCAGCCAAAAGAAGTACGCCGCCTTCTATCCCGAAGCCTACGGCCGCGTGGCAGCAATTCTTGACGAAGCCCTGGCCGCCGACAAGTCCTTTGACGCACGCCTCAAGGCATTCGAAGCCCTGGTCCCCAAGGCAAAGGTGGCAAAGCTGTACAAGGCCGCAAACAAGCAGGTGGAATTCAAGAGCCTCGCCATCAACACCCTCAGTTTCCTTGCCGAGGCCACCGTATGGGACAAGGAAGACCGTTTCCTGGTTCGGGAATGCGCCGACTATCCCTTCTTCAACTCCCTGGACGTTTACTTCTACGGAAGCTTCAGCCTGCTTGCATTCATGCCCCGCCTGGACGGTGTGGTGATGAAGCGTTTCGGCGACGCCATTCTTGCTGTCAACGAAAACCGCCGCCGTCATCACGAATACGTGAACCTGCCTTTCGCAGATTTGCCCGATCCCAAGCTGGAAGGCCCCCGCGCAGTCCGCGGTGCCGTAATCCACGACCTGGGCAGCCCCTTCGACGCAGAACCGGACGCCTACGACTGGCACAACGTGAAGGAATGGAAAGACCTCGCCCCCAAATATGTGCTGATGGTATTGCGCCACTACGTGACCACCAAGAACATCGAAGTTCTCAAGGACTGCAAGGACGCAGTCTACGCCGCCATGGAGTACTTGGAAAAGATGGTGAACGACGGCGAGAACTTCCCCCTGACCCACGGTACCGACGACACCTTCGATAACCTCAGTTCCCACGGTATTTCCGTTTACTGCGGATCCCTCTGGATTGCAGGGCTGCGTGCCGCGGCAAAGATTGCAGAACTTCTGGGAGACAAGGCCCAGGCCGACAAGTGGAACGAAAAGTCTATCGCCGCCAACAAGGAATTTGACGAAGCCCTGTGGGACGAAAACGAGGGCTACTACCACTTCTTTGTGACCCCCATGGAAATGAAGGACTTGAACACCGAAAAGTACGCAGAGCTTCGCGAAGCCGTGAAGGAATCCGTGGAACTGCCGGAATGCCCCAAGGC
>JABUUR010000021.1 GCA_021443065.1 Fibrobacter sp. | reverse complement strand
CAGGCCGCGGTGTTCATCGGGTTCTCTTTCCTGGGCGTTATGTTGATGAGCGGTCAAAAACTGCTGCAGGATCCTATTACCGCCCCTTACTTTAAGCCTTTGAACGAAATTGTGATGAACGCCACCGCAGGCAAGGCCGTACCCGGCTTTATCCTGGTTCTTCTGGTGGTGGCGGCCACATGGCTTGTTGTCAAGTGGAAAGGTCAAGTCGCGGCCAAGGCGCTTGTTCTTGCCGCTGTTGCCGGTGTCGAACTGTTCTTTATCAACGGCGCCTTTATCCAGAACGTACCTGCCGCAGAATACCTGCAGCCCGCCAATCCCGTGGTGGCCGCCGTAAAGGCGCCCTACAAGGCCGATTCCTTGAACACACCCCGAGTTCTTTCGCTGTCTCGCAACAAGGCCTTAAGCGGCAACATTTTCCCACAGTACCGTCTTCGCAATGCCGACGGCATCCACGACAATGAACTGGCTAGCTATAGGGCTTTCCGAGGCGGCCAGCAAGATGCCAACTACCTGATGAACATCAATGACATGGAGGCTCCGCACCCCTTCCTGGACTTGATGAACGTAGGCGCCATTATCTTTGACGGTCGTCAGGGTACCACCTACATGCCTATACCCACGGCCATGGGCGAGGCCTATGTTTTGGGCGAGGCCGTTGTGATGGACGATTCTTCTGCCATCGAATCCTTGAAGAACGGCTTTGCCTATCGTGAAAAAGTTATTTTGTCCGAAAAACCCGCCTCCGATTACAAGGGCAGTGTCGAGGCCAATGGGCCAGTCCAGGGCTCTGCCAAGGTGGTGGCAAGCCCCAAGATGGATACCCAGGTGTTTGCGGTACAGTCTGACCGTCCGGGCTTCATGGTGGTGGCCGGCAACTATCATCCCTACTGGAAGGCCTACGTCAACGGTGTCGAAACCAAGGTCTACAAGGCCTTCGGAACCCTTCGTGCCATTGAAATTCCTGCCGGCAAGTCCGAAGTCCGTATGGAATATCGCAGCAGCCCCTTCCACGCCTGCGTCAAGGTCAGCATTGTCGCCTTGATCTTGCTTGTCGCCACCGCCGCCTCCATCTGTCACCCTGGCCACTCTTTGCTGTCATCCCGGGCTTGACCCGGGACCCCCCTGCCTTGTCATCCCGGCCTCCGCAAGAATGTCATCCCGGCCTAAGCCTGCCCCG
>JABUUR010000090.1 GCA_021443065.1 Fibrobacter sp. | reverse complement strand
GTCACCATGGTCAACGACGACAAGCCCCTGCTCCACATCGGCAATTCCTGCGTCACCGTCTATGGCACTCCCTACGGCGGCAAAGACAACATCCAGAACAACATAAGCGCCCCCGTCAAGGCTATTTTCCTGCTGGAGCAGTCTGCGGAAAATTTCGTGGAAAGGATGTCTTCCAAGGAGGCTTTGCCCCATTTGCTCAAGCAGACCTACAAGGTTCACGAGCATACCACCCTGAATGTGGCCCAGGTCTGCTCCCGCACTTTGGACCTGGTCCTTGAATTATCTAAATTGCCAGTATTCAGGCTGGGCTGCAACATGACGGAACAGGCGGTTCTCACCAGCTACGGCGCGGCAAAGGATTTTTTATAGGAGACCTTTTCATGAAACTGAAAGATGGATTTATCCTCCATTCTTCCGGCGACGACCACTTGATGGTGGCTACCGGGGAAGCGGCAAAGACCTTCAGCGGCCTGGTGCGCAGCAATGAATCGGCACAGTTCATCTTGAATCTTTTACAGAACGAAATTTCCAGGGAGGAAATTCTGGATTCCATGGAAAAGGAATTCGATGCCCCCCGGAATACGTTGGCAGAAGATTTGGACGAAATCATCGACCAGCTGAAGGTCGCGGACTTTTTGGTGCAGTAAAAAAACTGCGTGAGAGATTTTTTTCACACGAATTGTTCTCGCATCTAACGATGCTCGCGTTTTTTGATAAGGAAAGTCCTACAGAGGAACAGCCCTTGATACAGATTGTTTAGATTACATCGATTCACTCATACTTCTTTTTAAACGAAACATATCTTGAACGCCTCCACCATCAAACAGGAACTTTTATCGGGGAAACCCATCATCACCCAGACAAAGGGCGTTTCCATGCGCCCCCTCTTGCTGGAGGGTAAAAGCTACGTGGTGGTTGAACCCGTAAACCGCGATTTGCAGGTGGGGGACTTGCCCCTGTTCATTCGCAGCGACGGATCCTACATTATCCACCGCCTGGTAAAAATCGAGGGCAACCGCTATTACACCCTGGGCGACAACTGCTTCAATGGCGAAGTCAGCACCCGTGAGCAAATCATCGGCGTGGTCAAGGAAATCAACCGCAAGGGGGTGCTGTTCTCGGTGAACAACAAAAAATATCTGCGGTATTCCTCGTTCTGGATGAAAACATCTGCCATAAG
>JABUUR010000325.1 GCA_021443065.1 Fibrobacter sp. | reverse complement strand
TCCTCGAATTTTCCGCCGATGCCAATCCACTTATCCTTGTTGATGTCGTTCTTTTTTTTTACTCGGTGAAGCAATAGGTATTTGCCGTCTTGCTCGATGTAGCAGAGGGTAGTGTTGATCATGACAGATTTTCTTGGTTTTCGCTAAAACGTTTTCGCAGGTAGTTGATGGCGGCGTAGGCGATGGGTGTCGCGCAGACGGCTTCGATGAGGAGCTTGCCCGGGAATTGGACGATAATCATGGAGAGCAAATCCTTGGTGGGGACTGTCCCTGCAAAGGCTATCAAAACGAATATGGAAGTGTCTACAATGTACCCGAATATGGACGATCCGATGGTGCGGACCCACAGGAGTTTGCGTCCAGTCTTTTCGCGGATTTTTATGAGAGTCCAGGCGTTTATGAGTTCGCCCAGCAAAAATGCCACCAGCGAGGCGATGGTAATCCGAGGAACGAAACTGAAAATGGTGGAATAGGCTGTGGCGGTTTCTGCGGCAAAATCAGGGTAGGGGAGTTTGGTGCCGATAAAGGTAAAAAAGGCCATGAAAACTTGGCAGAAAAAGGTAAGCCAGATGACTTTGCGTGCGGTTTTAAATCCCCAGATTTCGGTGAGCACGTCGCCAAGCATGTAGGCCAGGGGGAATGTGATGGTGCCTGCATCAAAAATGGTGATGCCGTGGACGGATAGGAGCTTTACCGCCATTACGTTGGATGTAAGGTAGCATGCCACCATAAGGCCTGCTATAATTACCAGGGGGCCGAACGGGTCTCGTTTTGCTCCGATGTCGAAATGTTCTTGGTTCATATTGATGTTAAAGATAGAAATTTTGAGACTGCTTAAAAGGGATCCCGGGTCAAGCCCGGGATGACATAGAGCGGAGGCCGGGATGACTGCCTTAATGACGCAAGTGGGACTGTCATGGACCCTATCGCGTTGCTCCAGGGTGACAGTACCGAGGATCCCGGGTCAAGCCCGGGATGACATAAAACGAAGCCCGGGATGACATAGAGCGGAGGCCGGGATGACAATGTGGGGTGGATTAGTGCACTCCGTTTCCGTCGGGGATGTCGCAGGTCACTGCCTTTCCGCCGATTTCCAAAGCCACGGGGGCTCCTTCGCCTACTGTGCAGAAAACTTCGCCACCCTTCACGGAGAGGGCAATCTTGTCGAAGTCCTTCAGCTT
>JABUUR010000367.1 GCA_021443065.1 Fibrobacter sp. | reverse complement strand
CAAACACAGATATCATCGCCTGGATCTGGGGTGAAAACGCATCCAAGAAAATGACGAAGTCTTCCGAATCCCGTCTGAACTCTGACGCTGGCGAAAACTAGCCGGCAAAAACCTGCAACAACACCCCGCAGTAAGGGGCTGTCAATCTTTGACAAATTCATGCAAAGAAATTTCACCTGCTTCCATCTGGAGGTAGGTGAGTTTTTTTATCCAGTCCCCGGGGGAGGCTACAAGGCGATGATCCTCATTCCACATTCCAGGAATATGGTGATGTCCGAGAATGCACACGTCGCAGCAACTTTCAGCCATGGCCTTTTCAGCCCATTCCAGATATTCGTCCATCTTGATTACCCGAGATTCGCCGTACTTGCGGCTATTCCTGCCAACGAATCGGGCCAAGGCCATTCCCCAATCGGGATGCAACTGCTTAAAAAGCCAGCGGTTCAAGGGCAAGTCTAACACCTTGCGCAAAAACCTGTAACCGGAATCCGACCTGGCCACGCCATCGCCGTGCCTGCACAAGACCTTTTTTCCCTGGATGTCAAGAACAACTTCCTTATGGACCAGCACGCCTAGACATTTCGGAAAAAAATCACCATAGGCAAAATCATGGTTCCCCTGCAGCAAATGCACCTGGGTTCCCGATTCCACCAAAGCCGAGAGGGCAGCGAACAACTTAAAATGATCCCGGCTTACGTAGTAGGAATACTCATACCAGAATTCAAACAAGTCACCCGCGATTACCAGATGCGAAGCATCCCCCACAATGGATTTAAGAAATTCAACAAGTCGCGCCTCTCGATCCGGCACACACCCTGGAGGATCAATTCCAAGATGGGCATCGCTGATAAAATAAGCCTTCAAATCCATGCAACTAATTTAGATAATACTATCTTTAAAGCATGAAACTTCCGTCTATTTTCATGGTATTTTTGCCCGCAGCCGTCTCAGTGGCTTTGACAAGTTGTTCTGTGAACTTGACGCGGGGCGACCTGGAAGGCATGCCCCTTACCGACGAAAAGTACAGTTTCTTTGGAAACATCCCCATGGTGTATAACGGCGACACCCTGCAACTGAGCGAGAATCTTCTCAGGGCCTATACGGCGGCGGCAAGCCCCACCATTTATCCCAGAAAGCATTGTCGAGGGGTAGCCACCATCAATGCAAAGGTGACCCAAAATT
>JABUUR010000343.1 GCA_021443065.1 Fibrobacter sp. | reverse complement strand
CCACCGCGATGCGGTCAAGCAGTTGCTTGACGTGGTGGGGAAACTGTTGGGCGGCTAATTCAAGGCTACTTTACCAGTTTGCGCTGGCTTGCCGGGAGAATTTTCAGATTGTTCTCGCGGTACTTGGCTACGGTGCGGCGAGCCACCTTGATTCCTTGCTCTGCAAGTTTATCCGCAATCACCTGATCCGAGAGAGGCTTTTTCTTATCCTCTTCGTCCACAAGTTTCTTGATGGCATCGAGAATCATGGCGGAACCCACCTCCTCGGCATCGGGGGCGGAGCCCTGCTTGACACCCGAAGTAAAAAAGCGCTTTAACTCGTATATACCGTAAGGCGTATCCACAAACTTGCCGTTGGTCACGCGGTTCACGGTGCTTACGTCACGATTGATGTCGTCGGCAATATCCTGCAAAATCATGGGCTTGAGGAACGCGGGTCCGTGAGTGAAAAAATCCTTCTGGCGCTTGAGGATGGCGTGCATCACCAATTCCATGGTGGAGTAGCGGTTGTCCAGCGCCTTCATGAATTCCACGGCCTTGTTCAAGTGGGTCCTCACAAAGTCCCGGGCTTCCTTCGGGGAACTCTTGTCGTCAAGAATGGACTTGTAAGTCTGGTTGATGCGCAACCGTTTTTGCGTGGTGGAACGAGTCACCTCCACTTCGAACCTGCCCCGCTTTTCCACGATCTTCATGTCTGCAGAAATCGTCTGGACACGGGCGTTGGAAAGTTGGAAACCCGGATGCGGATTCAGCCTTGCAAAACTTGCAACAGCCTTCTGCACATCCTCGGTAGAGGCGCCGAGAGCCTTGCCTATTTTTGCATAACGCAGGCCGAGCAGGTCATCGTAGCAATTTTCAAGAATCCTGATACCCAGCACCGGGAACTTGGGCAACGCATAAGCCTGGATCAAGAAACATTCCCGCTGGTTACGGGCGCCAATCCCCCGAGGGTTGAAACTCTGCAAAACGTGCACAGCCTCGCGCACAGGGACGCTAGCCTCTTCAAGGGAAATTTCACCCCGGAGCATGGCCTCGATTTCGTTGACGTATTCGTCGGAAGACTTTTCCGCAGTGAATACGGGAATCAGGCCGGAATCGTTCTGGACATCGCCTCCTTGCAAAAAGCCTTCTTCGCTGAGGCTGTCGATGAGGTACTCCACAAGGGTACGGAATCGCTTTTCGGAGCAGCCGCACA
>JABUUR010000109.1 GCA_021443065.1 Fibrobacter sp. | reverse complement strand
CTTGCCCGCAAGCCCGTGCCCGACGTGGTGAACATCGCCTACAACTCCGAGCGCTTCAGCTTCGGCCCCAAGTACATCATTCCAAAGCCCTTGGACCCTCGCCTCCTGACGGACGTGTCCATCGCCGTTGCCAAGGCCGCCATCGAAAGCGGTGTGGCCCGCAAGCCCATTACCGACTGGGATGCCTACGCCGACAGCCTCCGCGACATGATGGGCTACGACAACAAGCTTATTCGTGAATTCGAAAACATGGCCCGCACCAACCCCAAGCGTGTGGTGTTTACCGAAGGCCTGAACGTCAATATGCTGAAGGCTGCCATCCAGGCCAAGGACGAAGGCATCGCTTTCCCCATCCTGCTGGGCAATCCGGAACGCATCAAGGAACTGGCCGTTGCCGAAAAGCTGGACATTTCCGGCCTGGAAATCGTGAACCCCCGCTCTCCCGAAGAATACCAGCGCCGCCTGAAGTACGCCGAGATGTATGCCGCGGAAAACGGCCGCAACGGCGTGACCTTCGAGAAGGCCGTGTACGAAATGCCCGAATACAACCACTTCGGCATGATGATGGTGAAGGCAGGCGACGCAGACGCCCTCATTTCCGGTTCCAACAGCAGCTTTGCCACAAACATCGGCCTTGCCAAGAAGATGATCGGCATCCGCGACGACTACAAGCACTTTGGCGCACTCCACATTCTTTCCACCAAGAAGGGAACCTTCTTCCTGGCGGACACCTTGGTGAACCGCGACCCCGATACGGAAACCCTGGTGGACATTGCAAAGCTTACCCACGACGCCGTGAAGTTCTTTGCCCACGAACCGGTGATGGCCATGTTGAGCTATGGCAACTTCGGTGCCGACAAGAGCTCCACCCTGGGCACTGCAAGCAGCGTCCGCGATGCCGTGCGCATTCTCCACGAGCAGTACCCGGACTACGCCGTGGACGGCGAAATGCAGGTGAACGTGGCGTTGAACAAGGACCTTCGCGACAAGAAGTTCCCCTTCAACACCATCAAGGGCCAGGATGTGAACACCCTCATCTTCCCCTGCCTTTCTTCTGCCAATACCACCTGCAGAATGCTCCTGGAAATGGGCGTGGGCGAATCCATCGGTCCTGTACAGATGGGCTTGAAGAAGCCTATCCACTTCACCGATTCCGACGCCTCTACCCACGACATCTTCAACCTGACCGTTGCAGCAGTCATCGA
>JABUUR010000477.1 GCA_021443065.1 Fibrobacter sp. | reverse complement strand
TATAAATTGACGATAATGTGGAGAAATATACCGATGTTAAGGCTTGGGTTGTACTTTTTGTGTTTAATTTGATTGTAAAATGGTTAGTGGAGCGGTATAAAATTGCCAAATGCGCGCCTTTTATACCATTTATCTTTTTTGAACAACGCAGTTGAACGGTATAATTTTCCGAAAGAACGTTCGCATATCCCGTTTTGGAATGATGTTTGATACGCGGCAGCACTGGCTCCCGCACTTGCGTTGTCCTCCCGACCCCTGACCCTCTGTCATCCCGGCCACCCTTTTGCTGTCATCCCGGGCTTGCCCCGGGATCATCTTTGCCATGGATCCCGGCTCGGTGGCCGGGATGACAACACGAACTTGTCATCCCGGGCTTGCCCCGGGATCCCCCTTGCAGTATTATTTCATTTTTAACGGAGCCATAGGGATTCCGTCGTGGATCTTTATGAACGTCCCGCGATAATGCCCCTCCGCGTCCCGCTCGAATTCGAACCTGGTCACCATGGTGTAACTGAAGGCCCCCTCCACAAAGACTTCGTCGGGTAGCCCGCAGGCAAAGTGCTGCAGCGCCGCAATGACTCCCGCATGGCTGATCCACAGGAACTCGCCGTTATCGTCCAAAGTATCAAGCAGGGACTGTGCGCGCTTGTCTATGTCATGGAAATTCTCGCCGTTTGGGAATCGATACCCCCGGAGGTCGGCTACCCACGCCGCCATTTGCTCCCTGGGCACTTCCGTAAGTTTTTGGCCTTCCCAGTCCCCGAAGTTAAGTTCGATGATTTCGTCACGCTTTTCCAGGGGCAGGCCTGTAGCTTCTGAAGCTTTTTCTGCCAGACGCATACAACGCAGCAGGGGGCTGGTGAACAATCGGGTGGGCTTTGCCCCGGCCTCAATCAAAGCCTTGATGGCGCCGTCGCTTTCTTCGGGGAAAGTGGGGGAGACGTCAAAGTCCAGACGGCCGTAGCACACGTCGTTGGGATTGTATGGCTTGGAATGGCGGATTGTCCAAAGAATCATATTGATAGATAAGAGAACGGTGCTGCGCACCTACAGACGAAAGACGAAAGAAGGCGCTGGTTTGTACTGCCCCAAAAATAGCAAAATGCTGGCTGTTGCGAAAATAAAAAATCAACCTGCGGTTTGTTCCGGCGGGTTGAAAAAATCCTAGGCTACCTGAGCACATAAAAATTCGCAAGTCCGTTGCTGCTTTCGCCCT
>JABUUR010000146.1 GCA_021443065.1 Fibrobacter sp. | reverse complement strand
GATGAGATCCCGGGGCAAGCCCGGGATGACAGGGCAACGGTGGCCGGGAGGACAGGGCGGGGAGCGATGAGATCCCGGGGCAAGCCCGGGATGACAGCACTGGGGAGGCCGGGAGGACAGGGCAACGGAGGCCGGGAGGACAGGGCGGCCATGGACCCTATCGCGCCTAACGGCACTCCAGGGTGACAGCTCAGGAGATCCCGGGGCAAGCCCGGGATGACAGCACAACGGTGGCCGGGAGGACTGGGCGGGGGTTATTTTGCGAAAAGGGTGCTGCGAGGGATGTGGACTTTCCAGGTGAGCCATTTCATTTGCTTGTCATTTACCATGGCGTAAGGATCCACAAGGCAACAAGTCTTGACCCCTGCGAAATCCTGGTCGGTTCCGGCCAGATTGTCGAAATTCTTGGCCTTGCCAAAGAGCTGGTGGAACAGCGGTTGCCCAAAGACGACCATGGCCTGAGGCGCAATGAAGGAGAGTTCCTTGGTCAGCATCTTCTTGAGGGCGGTTTCCAGCAGGGGAGCCAGGGGGCGTTCCGTAGACTTGAAGAAGTATGTGACGCCGATATGTTCCTGAGGAACATTGAGGCTTGCGAACAAACGAACAAGCATTTCGCCTACGGGGGACTGAAAGAACGCGGCGGGGTCTGCGCCAGGTTTTACCGCAGGGAGCAAAAACAGATACTTGGGATGTTCCGGCCCCATGTATTGGGCGATATCGGGTTCCTTGGCGTAGAGGGCCTCGGCCTTGATGTCGCTGTAAAAGTTCTGGAGAGAGGCCGCAGACTCGTACGGCGATATGGTGCGCTTGATTGCCCGCGGTGCAGGAGCGGCAAGACCGCCTGCGGAGCCGACGGCAACTTCGCCGAACATGTTTTGGACTCCTGTGACCGGATTTGCAGATGGCGGAATTGGAACATCGAGAACCGAACCGTCCGAAGGTGCAGAGGTCGGTGCGGCAGATGTTGGAAAGCGGGGCGGAGGGTTCCTAGGAACACTGGGGCGAACAGGCGCCGCCACGGGAGGAATAGGCGGCGGATTGTGTCTGGGAACCGCCACCTGGGGGCCTCCCGCGCTCATGCGGGTCAAAGTCCAAGGTTCATCAAAAAACAGTTCCGTTTCGCCAAGGGCCATCTGGCCCATCAAGTAATTGCGGAGTTCGCTAAAATCATATTCACCGGCCATGGGAACCTCTAAAGCTTCAAAGACTTTTCGCAGAAA
>JABUUR010000379.1 GCA_021443065.1 Fibrobacter sp. | reverse complement strand
CCCGAAATCCAGGCGGCAGTAAAAGGTGCCATCGCCTGGTACAAGAAAAATAAATTGAGTAACAAGGCCTTCAGCAAAACAGCGGGCGTCGTGGACAAGGAAGGCTCCTCCCTGTGGTTCCGCTTTTACGAAGTCAACAGCGACGATTACTTTTTCTGCGACCGCGGCGGCGAAAGTACAAAGACACAGAACTTCATGGCCATCAGCGAGGAACGCCGCACCGGCTACCAGTGGGCAGGGGATTACGGCAGTGCGATTCTCAGCGCAGAACAGCCCTACTTGACTGCGTTGGAAAAAATGGACGGCACCTACGTGGAGCCGCCGCCACCAGCGGCAATGTGCGGAAACGACACCTGCAAAGCGTTTATCGACGGTGTGGATTTCATCGACATCAAGGGCGTCAAGGAGGCCACAAATGCAGGATTCATCGGTGAAGGCTACGCCAATGTGGATAACGAGGCAGGCAGTTACGTAACCTACGGAGTTACCGCATTGAGCGAAGGGAAATACACACTGTTCATCTCCTTTGCCAACGGTTCCGAAGCCAGAGATTACAAGATTTCCATCGGCGACAAGGTGCTTTTGGAATCCGGGACCATGGAAGGCACGGGAGCCTGGACAACCTACAAGACCCAATCCGTAGAAATAGAACTGCCCAAGGGTTACAACGAAATCACCTTCACCAGCCTAGGCTCCAAGGGCATGGCGAACATCGACATGATCGGCTGGATGAGCGAGAATCTAAAAGCGGGCAAAGTGGAAATTACGGAAACTCCCGAAGAAAATTCCGGCGACGAACAAGCCCTGACAAACGGCAAATTTTCCAGGACAGGCAAATTCCATAAGGCCTATTCCGGAAATTACGGCAAGGGGGCCGGGGTATTCTACTTCTTGAACGGAAAGAAAGATTTGTTCCGCGCCAACGGAAAAAGGCTGCAGGCAAAATAATGAACAAGATTGCAATGACCTTGATTTTTGGATTCGCACTGAACGCCCTTGCCGTAGAAAAACGGAAGTTTGATTTTGTGGTGGGCGTAGACGGAGACTTCAAGGCGGCGGTTGCAGCGGCAGCGGCTGCAAATCCCTCGGAATCCAGGCGGTTCGTCATATTCTTCCCGGAGGGGGAATACGACTTGACGAACCTTACCGCCGATAGACACGGAAAGACAACCTTCAGCACCTCCTACGTTTCATTGATCGGGGAAACCCGGGACAAGGCGGTGAT
>JABUUR010000158.1 GCA_021443065.1 Fibrobacter sp. | reverse complement strand
GCCTCGAGGGCAAAACTTGTCTTTCGTGATGAAATCCAGAAAAAGATGATTTATGCACAATATTCAAGGGACGATTCCTCTGAAGTTCGGTTTTTCGATTTGAACAGCGGTATCAATGCTTACCACGCCGAAATATCGCCAGACGGGGAATGGGTTGCTTTCGGAACTACCTACGAAGGCTTACCCTATTCCTCTACGTTGTATGTTCAGAACCTTCGCACGGGGCGGTTGGTTGCCCTGAGGAAACAAGCCGCAGTCGTCCCACGTTGGAGTGTGATAGAGCAGGATACTGTTATTTTCTTTATGGAAAATGCTGTCATCAACAATGTAGACGGCTGGCGTGATTACGGAAACTACTACGTCCGTTTTTCTGATGGAAAATTCTCCAAGCCTCAAAAGAATTTTGGAAAGGGAAGCTTTAATGTAGTCTCGAATGATTTTCGGTTTGCGGCCTCCATAGGACCGAAACTGTATGCCCGAAAAATGACCACGGTCAACGGTAAGGAAACCTATGTGGACACCCTTTGGTTCGGAGGCGATCAAGTTTGCAATGTTTCCTTGGCAAATGACTCTTCTCTTCGGATATCTTTCTTGGACATGACTGGTAAAGAAGGTGTGGAATATGTGGGCGAAAAATATCTACCTCACACGAGATTGCTTGTCATGGACTCCTTGGGCACCATAATACAGGCAGTTCCTTCTCCGGAAAACACGGCCTTTGACCAGACCGAATGGATTGCCGGGGCAGAATTTGAAGTTTGTACTCTACAAGATTTTTTCAAGGATTTGATCCATGATAAAATTGCACTGGTGAACATGAAAGACGAAACGGTCACAGAAATTATTTCCGGTGAAGACATGTGGCATCCTGATTTTTGGATTGAAAAATAATGGTACAGAAATCGGCAAGGTCCATTGTTGGAAATCTCTTTTGGCCGATGTTTGTCTTGATACTGGCAACCTCTCTGGTGGTTGTTCTTGGCAGCGGCCGCAAGGATGTGGACTCCTATGTGGAGATGGCTTGCGCCTTTGAAAATAAGAATCTCCATTGTGTCGATTCCATTGTCGCATGGAACGAGGGACTTGCATTTTACGACAAGGAACTTTCTGCCTCGGGAGATACCTTGGGTGCTCTGAAAAAACTTCTTTGGAAATATTGGAACATCCAGTTTGCCGGGGCTGGCGAAGCCTCTGTGTCCGTGGAATCTGTCTTGCCTTTGGCTGTT
>JABUUR010000183.1 GCA_021443065.1 Fibrobacter sp. | reverse complement strand
ACCATCAAGCGCCACAACTTCCACAGCGGTCCTCGTTCCCACGGTACGCACAATATGCGCGAACCGGGTGGTACTTCCGCTCACTCCTATCCGGGTCGTGTTTTCCCGGGTAAGCGCATGGCTGGCCAATTCGGTAACAAGAAGGTTACTGTTAAGCACCTCCAGGTCGTTAAAGTTGATGGCGACCGCAACCTGATCTTTGTCCGCGGCGCAGTCCCCGGTGCAAAGAACAGCATTATCGTGGTGAGGAAAGACTAATGGCTAATGCAAAGCTTTTCGCCGCTACTGGCGATTTCAAGAATGATATCCAACTCCCGGCTATGTTCGATGCAGAAGTTAACAAGGTCTGCATGTACCTGCATATCAAGGCTATCTTGAACAACCAGCGTCAGGGCAATGCCAAGACCAAGACCAAGTCCGAAGTTTCCGGCGGTGGCCAGAAGCCTTGGAAGCAGAAGGGCACAGGCCGTGCTCGTTCCGGTCAGAACACCTCTGCTGTCTGGGTTCGTGGTGCCAAGGCCCATGGTCCCAAGGTTCATGATTACTTTGAAAAGGTGAACAAGAAGGTCAAGAAGATCGCATTCCACTCTGCACTGTCCGCTAAGGCTGCAGAAGGCAAGGTGCTTGTGTTCGAAGCTCTCAGTTTCGCAGCTCCCAAGACCAAGGATCTCCTGTCCGTTCTCGCCAAGGCTGGTTTGGAACAGCGCAACGCTCTCTTCGTAGTGAGCGACAAGGACGCTAACCTCTACCTGTCCTCCAACAACATTCCTTGGTGCCGTTGCGCACGCGTTTCCGATGTCAACACTTACGACATCGTCCGTGCTAACAACATCGTCATCTCTCAGGCTGCTCTTGCAGAACTTGAAGGAGGCCGCTAATGGCTGAAATTCACGAAATTCTGGTTGCTCCGCACATTACCGAAGAAACAGCCAAGATGATGGCTGCTTCCAAGAATGTGAAGAAGTACGTTTTCAAGGTTGCCAAGTCCGCCACCAAGACCGAAATCAAGGACGCCATTGAAAAGCGTTTCAACGTTCAGGTTGATTCCGTCAATACCTTGATTAACCGTGGCAAGATCAAGCGCATGCGCATGGGCATGGCCGCTGGCAAGAAGTCCAACTGGAAGAAGGCCTACATCACCCTCAAGGCCGGCCAGTCCATCGCCGAAATCGAAGGAGTATAATCATGGGTTTGAAGTCTTATCGCCCGCTTACCCCGACGCTTCGTT
>JABUUR010000157.1 GCA_021443065.1 Fibrobacter sp. | reverse complement strand
GAAACTTCTTCGCCCTTGCTGTTGGTCAGCGGGTTCTGGGCGTAGGCGTAAAACATGCGGAACGCAAGAGCGTAGGAATCAAGAAGGAGTAAAGTCTTTTCGGCCATATTTTTACGGATAAAGTAGTTGAATGTTATTTGCAAAAGGCAAGATGCAAATTTTGTAAGATGTCGCTGGGAAGCATACTGTATGGGCCCAATTTCTCGCGGGTGATTCGCCCTGCTTTTTGGTGCAATAATGCGCCCAAGATGGCTGCGTTCGTTGTGGTAAGGCCCTGCGCCAAAAGCGAAACTATAATGCCTGTCAGCACATCTCCGCTACCGCCCTTTGCCATTCCGGAATTCTTTGCGGGAACCACAAAGACATTTCCGTCGGGTTGGGCGATGTAGATGGGCGAACTTTTCAGCAGAATGACCGCGTTGAAATTTTTTGCAAACTGCCGCAGGTATTCGGGGTAACGATTTTCGTTAGTGGGTAGCGGCCCAAAGTTGCGTTCCCATTCCCGCTTGTGAGGCGTGATGATCGCGTTTGCAGGCCTTTTTTGCAACTGAAAAAAGGCGGTGTCGCATGCGTTGATTGCGTCGGCATCGATGACCACGGGAGTTTTAAGTCCTGCAAGAAAGGCTTGGACTGCCTCCTGGGTTTCGGAGGCGGTGCCTAGGCCTGGGCCAATGGCAATGGCGTTTTGACGTTGTGCTTTTTCCTGCAGCAGGGGAATGTGTGAAACAGAAAGTTGTTCGCAGTCCCTGCTACCCAATCCGCAAAAAACGGGCTCGGATAACTTGGCCTGCATTACCGGCAGAATTGACTTGGGGGTGGCGAGCGTTACAAGTCCTGCGCCGCTTCGCAAAGCGGCTTCGGTACTGAGTGCTGCGGCACCGGTCATGTTCCCAGAGCCTGCGATGACCATGGCGGAACCTTGTGAACGTTTGTCCCCCGATTCGTTGCGGCGTGGCAGCAATTCGGAAATCAAGTTTTCCGTTGCCAGATACAAGTTTTCGCAGTGGCTTTCAATGAGTTCCTGGGGGTAGTGTAGGGGTGCTACGCAAACATTTCCGAAAACGCTGGACCCTTCGCCGGTGTAGGCATCCAGACGGGGCAATCCGAAAATCATGGTTTCGGAGGCGTTGATGCAGATTTTTCCACGATGGTGATCCAAGGAGTCGAAACCGGTGGGCGCGTCTGCTGCCAAAACAGGAATACCCCTGCTGTTGATTGTTTCCACCGCTTG
>JABUUR010000219.1 GCA_021443065.1 Fibrobacter sp. | reverse complement strand
GCGTCTTCAGCCTTGCGGAGGGCGTTGTAGGCCGTCTGCTTCAGTGCGTCCGACACCGAGAGCACAAGACCCTCTTCCGTGTGCTCCAGCTTCATTGTCGATTCATCGACCAGCAAGTCCTCCGTGGGGTCTACGCTTACCTTGTTATCCACGATGCTTATGTAGTCGCCTGCAAGAAGTCCGCTTATTCCTTCCTCCCCTCCCCTCACGTTGTCGAAGGTGCGGACAAGGAGGCCGTGGCGGTCGCGTATCACCAGCTTGATGAGCTGCCCTTCCGGCACGATGATGACGCATCCGCCGTAGTCGTCGAGGGTGATGTGCGAAGGGTTGGCGGTGCCGTTGAAGTCCTTGTAGGTGATTACAGGCTCGCTGGTGCCTGCGATGTAGGTGTCCACGGTACCGAGTGTGAGCGGTCGCCCGTCCACGTCGTTGAACCGGGTGCCGGGATTGACTATGTAGTTCATGGCTTCCTCCTGAAGCTTATTCTGTCGAATCGTTCTGTTCGCTTGTTGTCCATCGCGGCAATGGCTATCTGGTGCCAGTAGTCGCTCTCCTGGGACACTGTAAGCATATCCCAGTTCATGGCGGAACCATTCCATAATGGGTGAATTGTGACACTCCCGTTGGTCAATCCATCCCTTACCTCGTTGTCGTACAGAATCTCCCCAAGCGAGTCGTAGACAGTCACAAGCAGTTCCTCGCTGGTGGGCGGATTGGGCGACAGTGTTATCCTCTTGACTCCGAAGGTAAGGAACTTTAGCTGGTTGGACGAGAATTTCTGCTCGTTAACTGACGAATAGCCTTCCGACAGGTTGCCGATGACCGTCACCGTGTTGTATTCGATAGCCCTCGGACAGTTGCCACGGTTGCCGGTGTACAGGTAGCTGTGGGCGCTCTCGTCGTAGGCGAACGTATACACGCCTGCCTCCGTGATCGCCTCGAGGCTCCTGTCGCCTACGAACAGGTTGTCCACCCATGCGCACTGCACCTTGTTGTCGGTGCTTCCGCTGTCCTTGTATGTAAGTACGTTGCAGCCGTCGCCCAGGAACGTGTTGCGGTAGAGGTTGCCCTTCCACGCGCCGCCGGTCGGGTACATCTTCACCTCCCCCTGGACGATGCTGTCGAAGATGTTCACCTCGTAGCCCTCTATGCCCTGGATTGTACACTTGTTGATGTTGACGGCGTTCAACCCGTTGGACAAGATGACCTTGTTCTTGACGGTGCAATTAGAAGC
>JABUUR010000509.1 GCA_021443065.1 Fibrobacter sp. | reverse complement strand
GATAGCGACAGCAGGTTGATGTCGCTTTGACGGCTTCCGCCGACGAAATTGTCGATTATCCGCTTCGCCATCGGCTACCTTCCGAAGAGGAACTGTCCGCTTATGCCCCTCGTGTAAGGGTCCTGGAGGTAGCGGTTGTTCATTATCAGCTTGTTCTCGGCCTGCTTGGCGACAATTGCGTTGCGAGTCGCCGCAAGCTGGCTCTCGAACCCGGCCTTCATTGTGTCGCTCTCGCGCGGATAGGCGTTGAGCAGCAGCACGCAGAGGGAGAGGGTGAACAGCTCGTCGTATTCCGGCGGCATCGTGTACTCGGTGTCTAGTTCGCACTTGACGGGGGCGCACCAGTGTATCGTCATGGGCTTGCCCACCATCAACGGCTTGACGTAGATGTCGAAGCGGTTCTCCACCGTCTGGTTGTAAGTCCAGCAGAAGGAATTCGGCCTTGCGTCGAAGGCCATGAAAGGCACGTATTCGACCTCTATGGAGGGTGTGTTCTCCTCCCTTCTCCAATACATACGGTTGATTACAGCCACGTCGAGGGGGTTTCCGTCGTCGCCGGTTATCTCGAAGTGTGTGGCGTTGCACGGCAGTTCGCTGCGCCTCTGCGTGGGCAGCAGGATGCCCTGCGTGTTGTAGGTGTAGACCACGCCCTTCAGCATCTTCAACGCCTCGGCTACGTATTCGCCGGGGAGGGTTGAGGTTGAATTGGGCCAGATGCCGGTCCTGGAGTATGCGTTGGTGATTACGTTCTTGACGGTGAACATCCGCGCCCTCGGTGTAAAAATTCAAAGATGGCGACACGGCCCAAAAGGAGAAGACCGTGCCGCCGGGGGTCAGGGAGAAATTATTCTGCCATCACGTAGGCGATGCCTACTTCGCGGTTGTCGCAGATGCCGATGAGGGCGGCGACATCCCAGCGGACGGTGTTCTTCATTTCGCTGCCGTTACCGAACTTGGTCACGTGCATCTTCACTTCGCCCACCTTTTCGCTGGAGTTTTCCGCGGAGGCGAGGTCGTCGAGGTCGATGCCGTCGTAGTTCAGGGTGTCGGCGGTGCGGACCTGCACGGGATAGTAGGTCTTGCCGTTGGTCAGCAGGTTGGATACGGCCTTGCCGTTCAAGCCGGTGAGGTCGGTTGCGCCTTCGACGTAGCAGTTGCGGCTGCCGATGTCGCGCATCTCGATGCGCTGGATGTAGACGGTAGCGGAATTGTTGACGGCGACCTGCACGAAGCCGAT
>JABUUR010000294.1 GCA_021443065.1 Fibrobacter sp. | reverse complement strand
TTTTTCAGATAGTTGCCGGGAACATCGTTGCTGCAGGAATTGTAGGCGATGGTTCCCGATTCTGTTTCGGTAACGACGCCTGCGGTGTTGGGGTCGCAGCCCAAAAGGCCAAATGCAAGCGCACTTACGGTAAGCAATGTTGCGGATTTCGTGTGGGCAATCAAAAAATTGTTAGACATTTTTTCCTCCCTTTTTCTCCCCCTTTTTTTTCTTGGGGTTTTCTAAATTTGAGAACAAATGCAAGTTCAGTTGGTAAACCCCGTCGGCTGGATTTTTGTCCTGGGTGATAATCTGACGGGCCTTGGACTTGAATTCCTGTACGGCCTGTTCCAACAGCTTGTAGGCCTCGCCGGAAATGCTGAAAGTCAAGGTGCTCATAATGGATGGAGCCTTGGGTGGAGTCATCAAGGCCTGCTTGGAAAGTTCAAAACATTGCAGCTGGTATTGCTTGACGAGTTCCGCATTGTTGTAGGGGCCGCTGCTGATGGATTCCCGGGTGGGCTTCCACAATCCGGCTTCATTTTTGCGGGCAAGCCCCAGCCGCTGCAATAGATCCAGGGACTCCTTCAGTTTGCCCAAGGTGACCTTCGGGAATATCCTTTTTTGAACCGCCGTCAAGTTGTCGCCCACGTCCATGGCGTCCAGAATGGCGAAAAGGGCGCTGTTGTACCAGTGGTTGTAGTATTCGTAGGCGTCGGTGTTCAAAATATGCTGTGGGTTGGGGTGCTGGGCCAGAAGTTCTTCCATGGCCGCCTTTCGAATTGCGTCTGTCTTTGCCTGGTCCACCTTCACCATGGTTTCAAAATAACGAGCCTCTTTCTTGTCCAAGCCTAGAATTTCGATGAACCTGGCCACCATGCGGGGGCTCACCTTTTTTCCTCTGAGGACATCGGCGAAGTAGCTGCGGGATTTTTCCATGCCCAGCAGGTTGCAGATTTCGGTGCGGGTAAACGTAGAATCGACCAGGGCGCGAGCCGCCTGGTATTCTTCCAGATATTTTCGGAAGTGAGTAAATTGAAATATGTCAACAAACTTGTCCATGCCTTAAAAAATACCCAAATTTTTTGAGAACGTCAATGCTTTTTGTGAGAAAAATTATGAGAACTTTTAAGAAAGAGACATCCCAGCCTCCTTTTCTCTGTCATCTCGTGCTTTTGATGTTGTCATCCCGGTCGTTACGTATTGTCATCCCGGGCTTGACCCGGGATCTCCCTTCTGCATGGTCAAAAAATCATGCTGAC
>JABUUR010000425.1 GCA_021443065.1 Fibrobacter sp. | reverse complement strand
AATCGAGTAGAGAATAAATAATTATTTTATTTATTCCCTCTCACACCACCGTACATGCCGTTCGGGCATACGGCGGTTCAATTTGTACATTCAATATGTACTTTGTTATATTGGTCTAGTAGAAATACTAGACCTCTTTTTCTTAACCTTTCATTGTTGATAGCAAATTGTATATATCTTGTTTTACATATTTGATAGTATCCCTTTCGTGTACAAGCTATATTATGTGCCAGCTCTGGCTCAACTCCTAGCTGTATTAGTGCTTTCTGTCTTTTTGTTATTTTCTTCCATTGTTTCCAAATTATCACTCTTATTCTAACTCTTAAATGTTCATCAATTTCTGCTATTCTATTCTTCATATTCGCTATTCTAAAATAATTTACCCAACCTCTAACTAAATAATTTATTTGTTTTATTCTGTTATCTAAGCTTATACTCCAACTTCTTTTTGTTAATTGTTTCAATTTTCTGATTAGCTTTTGATATGCTTTAATATGTGGTTTCGGTTTCCAAATTCCACTTGAAGTTTTCCAAAAACTAAAACTTAAATATTTGGTTTGTGTTGGTCTTGTTACTTTACTCTTCTCTGCATTTACTTTCAACCCTAGTTTCTTTTCAATAAACTTAGTTATTGATGTTAATACTCGGTTTGCTGCCTTTTCACTCTTAACTAATATAATACAGTCATCTGCATATCTTACAAAATTTAATCCTCTTGCTTCAAGTTCTTTATCTAGTTCATTTAACATTATATTGCTTAATAATGGGCTTAAGTTTCCTCCTTGTGGTGTTCCTACCTTTGTTGGTCTTAATACTCCTCTTTCCATTACCCCTGCACTTAGATATTTTCTTATTAGCGATACTACATCTCCATCTTTTATTGTATTTCCTATTATTGTTATTAGTTTGTCTTGGTTTACTGTATCAAAGAATTTCTCTAAGTCTATGTCTACTATCCATTCATATCCATCGTTTAGATATTCTAATGCCCTAATTACAGCCTGTTCACAACTTCTATTTGGTCTAAATCCAAAACTATTATCATTAAATTGTTTTTCAAATATTGGGCTTATTACTTGTACTATCGCTTGTTGTATTATTCTGTCTACGACTGTTGGTATTCCTAGATTTCTTTTCTTGCCATTTTCTTTTGGTATTTGAACTCTTCTTACTGGTTGTGGTTTGTATCTTCTATGTCTAATTTGATTTAATATTTTGTCTTTATTTTCTTTTAGATATTCTGATACTTCTTCCACT
>JABUUR010000043.1 GCA_021443065.1 Fibrobacter sp. | reverse complement strand
TACATTGTCATCCCGGCCTACGAGCCGGGATCTTTTTCACCAAGGATCCCGGCGCGGTGGCCGGGATGACAAAACAAGCGGTGGCCGGGATGACAACACAAGCGGTGGCCGGGATGAAGCATTTCTTGGTGCTTTAGCACCTAGAAAGACTTGTCCACGTAGTGGACGATAACACAAGCAGTGGACGGGATGACGGAAACGGCCTCTATCGTCTTTCGTCTACACCACTACCCCTTCGTATGTATTGCCGCGGCAAACTCCGACAGCAACTTGGGGTCTTGCACCTTTTCCCAAAGGGTTCCGGTAACAATGATGTTGGCCCCTGCGGCCACACGGACTGCAGCGGTTTGAGGGTCCTTGATGCCACCGCCGGTGATGATTGTCATTTCGGTAGCCTTGCGGGTATAGGCAATGTGCTCCACAGGCACAGGCTCTTCGGCGCCGCTACCTGCTTCCAGGTAAACGTAACGCATGCCCATCAGTTCTGCAGCGATGGAATTCACCATGCTGAGCTTGGGCTTGTTGGCAGGCACAGGCATTGTATTGCTGATATATTCCACCGTGGTGCGGCGTCCGCTGTTAATGAGTTGGTAGGCCGTAGGGATAGCCTCCATGTTCAACGCACGTACCAAAGCGCCCCCACGGACCTGTTCATCGATCAGGTAGTTAGGATTACGGCCACTGACCAGGGTCATGAACAACATGGCGTCAAAGCCGGGCACCACCTGCGACGCTCCCCCCGGGAACAAGACCACAGGCAGATTCACGTTGGCCTTGAGGGATGCCACCTGTTTTGGGAGAGTGAAGTTACCAAGGTAGGAGCCGCCCACCAAGAGCAGGTCTGCGCCGTTTTCGGCAGCCATGGCACCGGCCTTTACAAAGGCCGTTTCGTCGGAAGTGTCAGGATCCAATAGCACAGCGAACAAGGCACCGCGCTTTTCGATTTCTGCATTCAAACGAACTTCAGTCTTTCCGATTTTCATAACACGCCCTAGGAGCTAAAAATACAGGGTCAATATAGATTATTATGCATTACTGCGCAATCTTTTTGAATTGAACCTGCATTAATAACGCCACCGGAGGCACGAACAAGGCAACTTTCGTGATTTAAATCAAAGCGAGCTAGCCCAACCTGGCGCGGATCCAGTTGTTTGCATCCTTGATGGCTGCGGCAATCTTTTCGGGTTCCTTGGTGCCGGCCTGGGCACGGTCGGGGCGGCCACCGCCCTTGCCGTTGCAAGCTGCTGCCAAGTCACGAACCATGTC
>JABUUR010000224.1 GCA_021443065.1 Fibrobacter sp. | reverse complement strand
GCGTCAAAAACATTCTTTGCGCTTTTCTTCGCCATGCGCTCCTGGGATTCCAAGTCCTCTTGCGATAGGCGGTACAAGTCGGGAATGCGCTTGATTTTTCCGCTTTCAAGAAGGGAGGCGATGAGGCTTGGGCCCAGGTTCTCGATGTTCATGGCCTCGCGGCTCACGAAGTGCTCGAAGAGGCATTGAACCTGGGCCTTGCAGTGGAGGTTCTCGCAGCGCAGAATGACTTCGCCTTCGATGCGGGTGAGGGGGGTTCCGCACTCTGGGCAACATGGCGGGGCGGTTACGGGGGCTGCATTCTCGGGCCGCAATTCTTTTTTAACGTCGGTAATCTTCGGAATGATTTCGCCACCCTTCTCTACGCCTACGGTGTCTCCGAAATGAAGGTCCAATCGGGCGATTTCGTCAAAGTTGTGGAGGGTGGCCCGCTTTACTGTTGTGCCTGCCAGGCGGACCGGGGCCAAGTTGGCTACAGGGGTTACAGCGCCGGTTCGGCCCACCTGGAATTCTACGGAGAGCAGGGGGGTGTAGGCTCTTTCCGCCTTGAATTTGTATGCGATGGCCCAGCGGGGGCTTTTGCTTGTGGTTCCCAAGGCCCTTTGTTGTTCCAGATTGTTCAATTTTACCACCATGCCGTCGATATCGAAGGGGAGGCTGTCTCGGTCTGCTCCGATGACTTCGGAAATCTTCATGATTTCATCTACGGTGTCGGCGGTCCAGAACTGGTTTGTGTTGAATCCGAGTTTTTTAAGTTGTTCTAAATTCTGCTGGTGTGTATGGTTTTTGCTTTGGGGAATATGGTAGGCGAAAAAACGCATGGGGCGTGTTTTGCACTCGTTTACACTTTTCAGTTTCAGGGAACCCGAAACGGTGTTGCGACAGTTCTGAAAAATCTTTTTGCCTTCAAGAATAAGTTGTTCGTTAAGGCGCTCGAAAGTCTGGCGCTCCATGTAGACTTCGCCACGGACTTCAAAAGTGCCCTGGGGAATTTCCGAAGGATCGATTTTCAGTTTTTTGGGGTCGAAATATTCGGGGATGTCGGCGATGGTCAGTGCGTTTAAGGTGACGTCATCGCCCTGGGCTCCGTCGCCTCGGGTGACGGCCTGTTTTAAACGGCCGTTTTCGTAGGTGATGCTGAGACTTACACCGTCTATTTTTCGCTCGCAGACCCATTTGGATGCAGATCCCGGGTCGGAGCCCGGGATGACAGGGGAAAGGGAGCCCGGGATGACAGGGGAAGGGGAGCCCGGGATGACAGGGGAA
>JABUUR010000304.1 GCA_021443065.1 Fibrobacter sp. | reverse complement strand
CCGAATGACGCAGCGGGACACGAAGTGTCAAGCGCTAAGAAATGCTTCATCCCGGTCCCAGACATTGTCATCCCGGCCCCCGCGCCGGGATCTCTTTTTTTATATATATTTCCTTACATGAACAAAGAATCCTCCCGCACAAAACTCCGCGACGAAGTCTACACCCAGATGATGGTTGCCCAGGCCCGTCTTTCCAAAGATCAGAACACCCAGATGGGCGCAGTCCTCGTCAGTGCCGATGGCCGCGTCATCAGCACCGGCTACAACGGTGCGCCCGCCGGTTTTGACGACGAAACCGTCCCCTATACCCGCGAAAAGCAACGTCTGGCCTACGACCTTTTGGACGCAGATTCCGGAGAACTTTTGAGCCATCACGAATTCGAGGCCAACAAGTATCCCTTTATGGTCCATGCAGAAATCAACGCCCTGCATTACGCCCGCGGAAAGGTGCCCGCAGGTTCCAAGCTCTATGTCATCGGGTTCCCCTGCGAACGTTGCGCCTTGGACGTAAGCCTTTCTGGGGTTTCCGAAGTCTTTGTGACCAAGGATGATTACGACCCCAAGTCCACCTTGAACAACAGCCGTGACACGGCCTACTACATGTTCGCCCAGGCTGGCATTGTGGTGACTCTTTGCGGCAAGCGTATCCGCCCGGTGGTCTCCAAACCGCAGTGATTTATGTGCAAAGGTCTTTGCAGAATCGCAGCCAAATGCTAGGCGCGGTCATACCAAACAGTTATCAGAGGCCATTAGTCAGTTAACTGTTTAAAGTATGGTGAGTCTCTTGACTCGCTTTGTATGATATGAGTCAATTGCTCGTGATTTTTCACTGAAAACCAAAAACTGCTAACCGATTAACAGCACCTCCGCCGCAGGCTTCGGTTTTTGCATTTGCCGTCTATCACCTTTCGTCTTTCGTCTTTCTGCGCAGCCCGCTCATGACCAGGCAGTAAAGTGCCGGAACATAGAAGTACCACACGAAGTTGTTGGCCACGGTAGCCACAATCTCCTGGGTACTGTGGTCCGGGCCTGTGGCAAGAGATAGGCCCACGCAGGCGTCACAACAGAAGAAAAGAATCATTCCCCTCTTGATTAGTTTTGCATTCCATTCAGGGAAATATCCTACCTTGGGCGTTTTCACCGCTACAATCACAGAGCAAATAAGGAACGCTCCGTAGGTTGCCACAATGGGAATCATGGACGATTCGAACACGCCAAAGAGATGCAGCGCGTTGGTGATGAACATGACTGCGAAGGGTATGCAGAT
>JABUUR010000085.1 GCA_021443065.1 Fibrobacter sp. | reverse complement strand
GTATTACCTGACACATGGTTTTGCAAGTGGTCCACAAAATCACTTGCGAACGCGCAGCGTCTGCATGGACTTGCCGGAACCGAATCGCATGATGTAGACACCTTCGCCCAGGTTGACCTTCACCTGGTTCCACAGCTCGCCGGGCGTACCCGCGGTGGCGTCAACGCCTTTAATCCTGTTGCCGTTCAAGTCGAAAATTTCACAGTGAGTCAAGACAGGCCCGCGATTCATCTGGATGGAGCCAGCCAATGCTTCGGTAACGGAAGAACTTGAAGAATTTTCCGCGGGCCCTTCGGAACTGGACGAAATGGGAGCCTCGTCAATGGCGGCAATCTTAATCCAGTCCACGTTCAAGTTGTTGTCATTGACGGTGAGTCGCAATGTCTGCTTGCCGGCTTGCAGCTGGATTTCGCCGCCGGCACTTTCGGAATAGGTATCCCAGTCCCCTTGGGCCACCACAGCCACAGCCACCTTCTGTGTTCCAACAGAAACAGTGACGGATCCATCGGCGCTGTTACCTGTGGCTCCGTTGACAGAAACCTTGTAACTTCCGGCAGCCTTCACGTCCAAGGTATACTCGAAGTAATCGCCTGCGCTGGTGTAGCCCAGGGCGAAACCCTCACCGGCCTTTACGATTCCCGCATCATCGGTGCGGTAGCCCGTGGCGTCGCTTTCGCTCTGGGCGTGCTCAAAGGCGTAGGTATCGTAATTTTCACCTTCGATGGTTCCCGGAATTTCGATGGCACCCTTGAAGGGCTTTACCTCGGGAGGTTCGCCGGTCACGTCTAGCTCCAGCGCCATGAATTCGATGGTGTAGGTGCCGTCGGCATTGGGGGCGACAACCTTCCCTTTCTGGGAGACGGTGCGGCCCGCCACGTTCTGGATGTTCACCCGGAGGGGTACGGACTTGGGCATGGCGGAATGGGGCGAGGCCCAGCTGACCTTGAAACCTTCGGACGTGGTTGTGGCCTCGGCCTTGTCCATGGCAAAGTGGGCGCGATAGTAAGCGGCCACGACGCCGAACGGAGCCACCCAGAGTCCCTGCTTCTGGGCCTCGTCCATGATGGCCTTGATGTCTGCTGCTGGCACGCCGTAGGTATCGCTGCTGGCAGTACCCACCCCATGGTTCAACTGCACGGTCCAGCTTTTCTGGTTCTTTGCCGTCGCCATGTTGCTCTTGGCGTTGTTCGTGCTGTTGCCGCCCTGGGTGTAGCAGTTGGAACTGATGTCCATCCAGTCGGGTTCCGTGCCCCAGCCGTAGTACTTGGC
>JABUUR010000441.1 GCA_021443065.1 Fibrobacter sp. | reverse complement strand
TAAAATTCAGGAACTGGAACTGCTCTACAAGATCAGCTCCATTCTAAACCAGAGCCTGGATTTTGAAAGTCTCGCCCATCCGGTGCTCCAGGCCCTGGAATCGGGAATGGGCGTGGAACACGCCACCCTTACGTTGTACAACCGCCACACCGGAGAAATCTCCATCGAAATTGCCGAAGGCCTCTCCAGCCGCCAGGCCCGCAAAGGCCGCTACAAGGTGGGAGAGGGTATTACCGGCAAGGTGGTAGAAACTGGCAAACCCATCGTTATTCCCTCCGTCAGTAAGGACCCCCGTTTTTTGGACCGCACCGGCCGAGGCAAATCCGAAAACAAGGCGTTCCTCTGCGTTCCCGTGATCATGGAGCAGGAGGTTGTGGGGGCTCTCAGCGCAGACCAGCTGAATCCCGACGAATCGGGCCTAAGCGAACTGCAGCGGCTTATGGAAATTATCGCCCAGATGCTTGCCACGGCGGTAAAACTTCGCCGCCAGGCCCGTGAAGAAAACGAAATCCTCAAGGCGGAGAACGAGCGCCTTACCCTGGAGCTTAAGGACCGCTTTCACCCCGATAACATTATTGGGCGGTCGGCCGAAATGCAGCGGGTGTACGCCCAGATTGACCAGGTGGCAAAAAGCCCCATGCCGGCCTTGATTGTGGGTGAGGTGGGGGCAGGCAAAGGCCTTGTTGCCGAAGCTGTACACTACCGCTCCGACCGCAGCATGGGCCCCTTTGTGCGGGTCCATTGTGCGGCCCTTCCCGAATCGGTGTTGGACCGTGAACTTTTTGGCAGCGAACGTGGCGCCTTGGTGGGGGTGCTTTCCGAGGCTCCAGGCCGGGTGGAACAGGCCGACGGTGGCACGCTATTTTTGGATGAAGTGGCGGAACTTTCTCCCAACCTGCAGGTAAAACTTTTACGCCTCCTGCAAGAGGGCGAAATGGAGCGGGTGGGGGCCCGCTTCCCTAAAAAGGTGAATGTGCGGGTGATTGTGGCCACCACGAAGAATTTGTTGCAAATGGTTGAAGAAGGAACCTTCCGCGAAGACCTTTACTACCAGCTTCACATATTCCCAATCTATGTACCGCCCCTGCGCAAACGGAAAACCGACATTGTTCTTTTGGCGGACCACTTTGTTGAACACTACTGCCGCATGGTGGGTAAAAACGTGCGGCGCCTTGCCCGCGGAACCATCGAAATGCTCATGAGCTACCCTTGGCCCGGCAACGTTCGGGAGCTGGAAAATGCCATCGAGCGAGCTGTTCTGGTGGCCGA
>JABUUR010000246.1 GCA_021443065.1 Fibrobacter sp. | reverse complement strand
TCAAGGCCGGGATGAAGCATTTCTTAGCGCTTAGAAAGACTTGTCCACGCAGTGGATGATTGTGTGGAAGGTCGATGCAGTGGTTATTTGTATTCTTCGCCCTCAAGTTTTTTGCCGAGGAATTTGTACTTGGCCTTGATTGCGTTCTTGAGCACGGGCCATCCGATTTTTTCGAAGGGCTTTTCCCAAAGCTTGTCTGCGGCGTTCTTGACTTTTCCACCCACAGTCTGGGGTAGCCATTCCTCCTTGAAATCGGGGGCAAGGCCTGCATCTTTGATGAGCCTGATGTAATCGGCGTTCAGTGCGCCGTAGGCGCCTCTGCGAATAAAATGGATTTTTTCCTTGATGTCAAACCGCTTTTGCAGGAGCTTTCGCTTGATGAACCCCGCCCCTTGGCCTATGAGGTCCTTGTAGGCGAACATGACCTGGGTGTCTGTGTTGTACAGTGCGGCCATACGAACCTCGGCCTCGTCAAAGGTGTCGGCCAGGCCGATTTCCAGACGTCGCACCACGTCGTAGAACGTCGCCTGCTCCGGGGTCTCCAGCAGGTGGGTGTAGAATGCACCCAAGGCCTCCTGCTTGATGTACATGAAAAAACTTTGCAGGTGGGGGCGCACTTCGTCGTTCTGCGTCAACGAAATCACGTCGGCGGTGCTTGCCTCGGCCCGCTTGATGAATTCCGCAAAATTGTTCTGGAAATAAACGATGGAGTCGTTGACCAGGAGCAGGCGCTCTATGTTTCCTATGTTTGCAGTCTGGTTCGAACCGTTGGCAAGGTCCTTCAGGAACCTGCGCCACATCCCGAAATCGAAACCGTGATTCTCCGTAAGGTACAGCGAGATGTCGTTGTCCGCCAGGAACTGCCTGGTTTCGCTGGAAAGTTCACGCCTGTTGGTCAATAGCACCACGGTGAAATCGGTCTCGGCCAAATGCCTAAGCGCAAAGCGGACGTAGCCGGGGAGAGTTTCGCCGACCTGATAGGATGCGTAAAGTGCGACTTTGGTATGTGATGCCATGCTTACCTACGTCCCTTGTTCTTACCTCGCGAGCCTTTGCCTTTTTCTGCACGGCCTCCTCGACCGTCCCGGTCGTTACGAGGGGTGCGTGAGGCTTCCTTGTGGCTGTAGCTCGAATCCTTTCGTCCACGGGAGTCCCTGCCGGTGCGTTCAAAACTGGGTGCCTCATCTGCCCCGCGGCGGCCCTTGCGGCCACGGCCCCGGGTGCCCACGGAGGCGTAGGCCGGTTCGTAGTCGTCGTCGAAATCGGGCTG
>JABUUR010000283.1 GCA_021443065.1 Fibrobacter sp. | reverse complement strand
CTGGATGTTCCCGACCAAATGCAGAAGACCACCCATCCTTACCTTTATGTGGATGACGTGCGTTGCAACGGGGTTTCCATTACCGCCATTGCCGCCTCTGGTAATGCTCCTGCATCTTCTTCCTCCAGCGTCAAGCCCGGATCTTCTTCCAGCAGCAATCCTGTTCCTGCATCTTCCAGTTCCATTGTTCCTGTCGCAGTCAAGACGATTTTCGTCGTGGATGATGTTGAAGATGTTGATGAAGTTCTCAAGACTACCGGTACCTGGTACGCGTACAACGATAACGAAGCCAAGGGCTTGTCTTCCTTTACCAACGCTTACGATGCGACTCTGGGCGGCTATGTTGTTACCTTTCCGGGTGCAACTGACGCAACAAACGGTACCTTGGGCTTTGTCGGTCTCAATGGAATCGTCTGGAACAAGGGCGAATATGCCGAAGCTCCCTTTGTCGCCCTGGGCCTAAACACCATGGCTGATACTTCCATGGGCCTGGATATGAGTCAGTGCGGTGGTATTTCTTATCGCTACAAGGGATCAAGACATGTGTTCAAGGTTCAGGATGGTCAGGTGAAGGACTATGCTTATCATCAGGTTAAGCAAGATGATGCCTCCGAATGGACAACTGTTGCCATTGCATGGGATGATTTGGCTCAGCCCGTTTGGACGCAGGAACCCTTTGATTTGAAGACCAACTTTATCACCAAGATGTCCTGGGATGTTGTGGGCTACAAGGGCTTTGACGTGCAGCCGGATTTGAATTTCCTCTACGTCGATGACGTGGCCTGCATCGAAAAGCAATCTCAGTCCATCAAGGCTGTTGCCAAGGCTGCAAGCTTCATCAAGATTTCTGCCCAGGGCGCAAATCTCAATGTCACTGTTGCCAAGTCCGGCATGACCCGCATCCAGGTCTTTGACATGATGGGTCACGTGGTTGCAAACATGGGCGAAAACATGACCGCAGGAACCCATCAGGTTTCTCTTGAAAGCCTCTCCCGCGGTAACTACATGGTTCGCGTCATAAGCGGAAGCGAAGTCAAGACTGCTCGCATCGCTGTCAAGTAATCAAAACAAAAGACCGAATAAAAGTCGCAATAAAAAGGCCTGCATTTCGCGGGTCTTTTTATATTGTGATTAAAGAAGCTGAAGATTGTTATGGACCACCTGCAAAATCGTGTGTCGGGTAATACTTGGTTTTCGGTTGTCGGTTATCAGTTATCGGTTATCAGTTACCGGTTATCGGTTTTCGGTGATAAGCTCGCTTCGCTTTGAGGTGTG
>JABUUR010000256.1 GCA_021443065.1 Fibrobacter sp. | reverse complement strand
GAACTTTTTCTGGAACTCAGGGTCTTCGTGAAGCCAGTGACCCTCCTCCAGGTTCTTCTCCTGCCAGTCAATGGCCGCCATGTAATTTTCCGGCACACACAAGGCATTGAACTTCGCATCCAGTTCATCAACCGTAGAAGCAACAGGAACTAGTTGCTCCTTGGGAGCATAGCCATAAGGGCCATCCGTAAAGTCACTGCCCAGGAATACTGCGCCCAGGGCTGCGGCCTCCTTCAGTTTCAAATCGCTTTTCGCCCTGTTGAAATTGATGTCGCACAAAGGCGCCAGGTAAAAATCGGGTCTAAAACTTGCCACCATCGCCGGGAACTGCATCATGTTCACAAAGGGAATGCTTGTGTACTTGCCCTCCAGCCCCTTCAAAAAATCCGGTTCGCCAAAAACATAAAAATCGATGGAGCCTTCTTCAATACGCTTGCGAAGCCAAGGCACCCAGGGCCCCGCAAAATCGCCCAGGTCCTTTTCCGTGGTGTGCCCGGCGGAACCGGCATACATCACCCTGGGCACTCCGTCAAAGGCGGCATGTCGCTTATGGACTCCAAACAACGAACGTGACACCCCGTTAGGCATCACCTTGGCAACCACGCTAATGTCCATGAGCAAACGCTTTGCCAGGTAGGGCGTAGAACAAACCACCCTGTCGAATTTCGGCAAGACAGCCTTCAAGTTCCCCTTGATGATCTGCTCCACGTTGGGGACGGCCTTGGCGTAATCCTTGATAATCGGGCTCAGTTCCCATTGAAGGTCGTCGATATCCGTGACAAGCCTAAAACCGCACTCCCGCTTAATTTGTGCATACATGGACACCATGTTCATTTTCACAGGGCTCGTTGGCCTCTGGATTACCACAATGCTAGTGCGCTTCAGGATTTCCTTGTTGGTACAAGCAATCTGCGTCACCGAAGGGAAAATCATTTCTTCGTTGGGGCACATGTACTGCAAAAATGGAAGCACACAGCGCACCCAGTCCGATTGCGCCAGGTCGCTAGGATGGATAATCACATGGGGTCTGTCGTTCATTCTAGAATCCTCAAAAAAGCAACCCTAATGGACCCGATCGATCCACTGCGTTCCGCTCCAGGGCGACAACTAACCAACAATCAAGGTTCGGAGGCTTCGCCTCCTAGAGGCATGAGGTTGTCAGCGCATAGCTCACACCTCAAAGAGAGCGTAGCGAACGACCTCAAAACCTCTTAAGGCACTTCCACGGAGTCGAGAATCTTCTGCACCACCACTTCGGAGGTGATTTCCTCGGCTTCGGCCTCGTA
>JABUUR010000402.1 GCA_021443065.1 Fibrobacter sp. | reverse complement strand
GGACGTCTGGTTGGTCTCCGCGAATGAAAAATCTGCCACGGACTTTTGCATTTGAGCCTACCAAATACTAAATTTCACCTCATGAACATCGATTTCAACCGCAGATTGTCCATCGCCCCCATGCTGGACTGTACCGACCGTCACGAACGCTATTTCCTGCGTTTGATTTCCAGGCACGTTCTGCTTTACAGCGAAATGGTGGTGACCCATGCGTTGTTGCACGCCAACCCCGAAATGTTCCTGGGCCACGAGGAACTTGAATACCCCGCGGTTTTGCAATTAGGCGGAAGCAATCCCGGCGACTTGGCCAAATGCAGCAAGATGGTGGAAGTCGCCGGTTTCCAGGAAGTGAACCTGAATTGCGGCTGCCCCTCGGACAGGGTGCAGAGCGGCAGTTTCGGGGCCTGCCTCATGAAGGAGAAAAGCCTGGTGGCGGATTGTTTCAAGGCCATGCAGGATGCCGTCAGCATTCCCGTTTCCATCAAATGCCGCATCGGGGTGGACGATTTTGACAGTTGGGATTTTTTCGGGGACTTTATACAAACTATCGCAGATGCGGGCTGCAAATATTTTATCATCCACGCAAGAAAGGCATGGCTGAAAGGCCTCTCGCCCAAGGAAAACCGCGAAGTGCCTCCCCTGCACTACGAATTCGTCCACAGGCTGAAGGCGGAAATGCCCCAGCTGAACATTTCAATCAACGGCGGCATTAAATCGCTGGACCAGATTGTGGGCCACCTGCAAGGCGACCCCACTGGGGCTACCGTCAGCAGCACCGCGCCGAAAGGCACCGCCCTGGACGGGGTGATGGTGGGCCGCGAAGCCTACGAGAATCCCTGGTTTTTGCACGATGCCGATCGAATTGTCTTTGGCGACGAGGGCGAGCCCCGCTACAAGACCCGCAAGGAGGTGCTGGAAGCCTACCTCCCCTACGTAGAAAAGCAATTCACCCAAGGTTGCCCAGCCACCATTCTGGTAAAGCACCTCTACGGTCTATTCGCAGGAGTCCCCGGCGCCCGCAAATTCCGCCAAATGCTTAGCGAAGGCGCCCCCAGGGCGAAAGAGTACGGCGGCCCCGCAGAACTTATCCGCAAGGCCATGGAGTTCGTGTGATTCAGGGGGAACGAAAAACGCAGCTTTTGCAACGCCACGGCAAAAAAATCTGAAGCCCGGGGGAAACTTACCTCCCACCCCTTGACAAAATCAAAAAAAATTACTCTATTTGAAAGCACAATTTCTAGTTTCACCCTTAACGGAGATACAATATGCCTTGCGGAAAGAAAAGAAAGCGCAGGAAG
>JABUUR010000086.1 GCA_021443065.1 Fibrobacter sp. | reverse complement strand
GACTTTCATTGTCATCCCGGCCTTGACATTCGCTGTCATCCCGGGCTTGACCCGGGATCTCCCCTTGCATTGTCATCCCGGCCTTGACATTCGCTGTCATCCCGAGCTTGACCCGGGATCTCCCCTCGCATTGTCATCCCGGCCTTGACTTTCGCAGTCATCCCGGGCTTGACCCGGGATCTCCCCTTGCATTGTCATCCCGGCCTTGACTTTCGCAGTCATCCCGGGCTTGACTTTCATTGTCATCCCGGGCTTGACCCGGGATCTCCTTCCGCCTTTTGTAACTCTTTGAACATCAATAACTTACATTTTTCCCGGATTGTAAGTCTTTGGACATCTTTTTATATCATGGAATTTTACAGACCGCACCACTGATTGCGGTCTATTTTTTGTAAGTTTGTACCACAAAACTGAACAGTTGTTTCACTAAGGAAAAAACAATGTCCAAGACTATTCTTCTTTTCCCTGGCCAGGGCGCGCAATACGTCGGTATGGGCCAGACTCTTGCTTCTACGTTTGAGCCTGCAAAAAAGATCATGCAGCAGGCCGACGAAATCCTGGGCTTCTCCCTTTCCAAGCTCATGGCCGAAGGCCCCGAGGATGTCCTCAAGAGCACCGACAATACACAGCCTGCCCTTTTCACCGTGTCCGCCATGGTCATGGAGCTGTTGAAGTCCGAAGGTTTTGAATTCGACTATGTGGCAGGCCACTCTCTGGGTGAATACTCCGCCATTTACGCCGCCGGCGGTTTCAGCTTTGCCGACGGCCTTCGCCTGGTGCGCACCCGCGGCGAACTGATGGCCTCCGCCGGTTCCAAGAATCCCGGTGCCATGGCCGCCATCATGGGCCAGGAAGAATCCAAGATCCTGGAGCTCTGCGAATCCGTGAAGGATGCGGGCGTGGTGGTCCCCGCCAACATCAACTGCCCGGGCCAGATTGTGGTGTCGGGTGCGGTTGAAGGCGTGAACAAGCTTGTCGCCGATTGCGGTGCCGCCGGTATCAAGGCCATTCCTCTGGCTGTTTCCGGAGCGTTCCATTCCCCGCTTATGCAGTTTGCACAGCCGGGCCTGGCCGAGGCAATCGCAAAGACCTCCTTCAACGACGTGGCAAAACCGGTCATTGCAAACGTCGTCGCAGAGCCCGTGACTTCCGGCAAGGAAATTGCTGACCTTCTGGTCCGCCAGCTGGTAAGCCCGGTCCGCTGGAACGACTGCATGAACAAGGCCATCTCCCTGGGCGTTACCCAGGGTGTGGAAGTGGGTTCTGGCAAGGTGCTCATGGGCCTTATGCGTAAAATCAGTCG
>JABUUR010000334.1 GCA_021443065.1 Fibrobacter sp. | reverse complement strand
TCGAAGGAGTATAATCATGGGTTTGAAGTCTTATCGCCCGCTTACCCCGACGCTTCGTTACAAGCAGATTGGTGACCGCAAGGAAATCACTGCTGAAAAGCCTTACAAGCCGCTTACCGAAGGTATCAAGCGCAGCTCTGGCCGTAACAACGTTGGCGAAATCACCTCCCGCCGTCGCGGTGGTGGCCACAAGAAGTTGTATCGTCTCATTGATTTCAAGCGTAAGGCTGCAGGTGTCTCCTGCGTCGTTGAAACCATCGAGTACGATCCGAACCGTACCGCACGTATCGCTCTCGTCAAGTTCGAAAACGGTAAGCGCGCCTACATCATCGCTCCGGCTGCAATCAAGGTCGGCGATGTGCTGAACTCCGGTGAAGGTGCCGAATTCCGCGTCGGTAACGCATTGCCGCTCCGCGAAATCCCGCTGAACACCATTATCCACAATATCGAAATGAAGCCGGGCAAGGGTGCCCAGATTGCTCGTTCCGCTGGTGCCGGTGCAGAACTGGTGGCCAAGGACGGCAAGCTGTGCCAGGTTCGTCTCCCCAGTGGCGAAGTTCGCTACATCCCCGAAGACTGCCTCGCAACCGTCGGCCAGGTTTCCAATATCGATCACATGAATGAATCCTCCGGTTCTGCAGGCCGTTCTCGTTGGCTCGGCAAGCGTCCGTCTGTCCGCGGTGTCGTTATGAACCCGGTGGATCACCCCCTCGGTGGTGGTGAAGGTCGTACCTCTGGTGGTCGTCATCCCTGCTCTCCCTGGGGCAAGAACTCCAAGGGTGCAAAAACTCGTAACAATAAGCGTACCGATCGTTTCATCGTACGTCGTCGTCAGAAGAGGGCCTAATTCATGTCCAGATCCCTTAAGAAAGGTGCGTTCGTGGATTCCCACGTTCTCGTCAAAGCTCAGGCAATGGCTGGTTCCGACAAGAAGCAGGCCATCAAGACCTGGTCTCGTCGTTCCACTATCATTCCCGATATGGTCGGTCTCACTTTCTCCGTCTATAACGGCAAGCAGTTCATTCCCGTCTATGTAACCGAAAACATGGTCGGTCACAAGCTGGGTGAATTCTCCTTGACCCGTACTTTCAAGGGTCACCGTAAGACCGAAGCTGCTGGAGGCAAGAAATAATGCAAGCTGTCGCTAAAGTTAAGAACGTCCGCTACGGTGTTCGCAAGCTGCGTCGCGTTGTCGACCTGGTTCGCGGAAAGTCCGTTGCAGAAGCATTCGCAATGCTTTCCATCCTCCACACGCAGACCAAGGGCGCTCCCCTGGTAGAAAACGCTCTGAAGTCCGCTGTCGC
>JABUUR010000010.1 GCA_021443065.1 Fibrobacter sp. | reverse complement strand
GTTTGCATGACCGGAACATTCTTCGACACCATCATCATTTGCACCATGACGGGCCTTGCCATTGTGGTTTCCGGAGCCTGGGATCCCAAGTTAGGTCTCGAAGGTGTGAACATCACCATGGAGGCATTTTCCCGGGGCCTCGCCGTCATTCCCGGCGGAGCAGTGATCGCACCATACTTCCTTGCAATCGCCCTGGTGTTCTTTGCATTCACCACCATTCTGGGCTGGGCCTACTATTCCGAAAAATGCCTGCAGTACCTGGTGGGCCGCAACAACAAGAAAGCCATTCTCGCCTACCGGTGGGTTTACATCGCCGCCATTTTCATCGGGCCCTACCTTACCGTAAGCGCGGTCTGGACCTGCGCCGACATTTTCAACGGACTTATGGCTTTCCCCAACCTGATCGCGCTGGTTCTTTTGTCCGGCATCGTGGCCAAGGAAACCCGAGATTTTCTGGATCGTCTGCACGAGGGTAAGATAGGGGAATAGCATGGACAAGAAATTTGCAGTCGTTCTCCCGGCCGGCGGGCTGGGCAAGCGCATGGGCGGAAATCTTCCCAAGCAACTTATGGAACTTGGGGGCAAACCTGTTTACCGTTACTGCCTGGAGACCTTTTTGCAGATGGATGAAATCGCAGAAGTGGTCATGGCCGTGCCTGCCGACTGGAAAAGCCATTTTGAAAAGGATCTTTTCGAAGAAAATGTGGACACCGACGGGAATGTAAAACAAGGCACCGCCCTTTCTTCCGGACTGCGACGCAAACTGAAAATTGTAGAAGGTGGCGCAGAACGTTGGCAATCCGTACAAAACGGCGTAAACGCACTGGAAAGCGATGCGGAATACGTTCTGGTTCACGATGTGGCCCGTCCCTTCATCAGCAGGGAAATCATCTTGGATGTTTGCGACACCCTGGTGAACAAGGGAACCTGCCTTGTGGCAAAGCCTGCGGTAGACACCATCAAGATTGCCGCAGACGGTCGCGTGCAAAAGACCATCGACCGTAATACCGTATGGATGGCGCAAACCCCCCAGGCCGCCCCTGTAGACTTGCTCAAGTCCTTGTACAAAAGAATGGCCTCGGAACCTTTGGATTTCGTCCCCACCGACGAGGCCAGCATTCTGGAATACTTCGGAGTGCCGGTCTACATCGTCAAGGGTTCCTCCATGAACGACAAGTTGACCACCCCCGAGGATTTTGAAATATTTTGTAACCGCATCAAGTAATTTTGGGAAAACTATTTTCTGTTTTCTGACTATGGGCGTATCTTATTGCAATAGAGATCCCGGCTCTAAAGGCCGGGATGACAGT
>JABUUR010000376.1 GCA_021443065.1 Fibrobacter sp. | reverse complement strand
TTTTATACCTTTTATCTTTTTTGGCCAACGCAGTTGAACGGTATAATTTTCCGAAAGAATGTTCGCATATCCCGTTTTAGAATGTTGTTTGATACGCGACAGCACCGGTCCCCTTTCAAATTGTCATCCCGGCCCTGAGCCGGGACCTCCGGTACTATAAAACGTCCACAACCCGCGCTTTCGAAAAGTCGAACATAGCGAGACCTTTTCGTCGGGATTCCAAGGGGGTATGCCCCATTGCGTCATATTATCCCCCTTGTGCAGTTTTCTTAGCGCTTGACGAGTACCCGCCACAATTGCTGGCGGGCTTCCTTGTATTTGCGTTCGAAGGCTGTTTCTGGCTGTAACGGCTCGAAGGCTTCGCAAAGGATGTTTGCCGTGCCTGCCAGCCCCGTGGCTGCGACTTCGCACGACTCATTACAAAGGATTTTTGCGGCGGCTGCAAATTCCCTGGCGTATATATTCCAGTTGGTTCGCAGTTCAGTGACAGGGCTCAAGGCCATCAGGGTGGGAAAAATAGGGTGCAGGTGGAAACGCCTGCCGGCTTCGCTTTCCTTGGGCCAGGGGTTGGGGTAGTAGAGGGCGTGATGCACAATTTCCCAACGGCCCGCACGGACCTCATCAAGGGCGAGCTTCCAAAAGTCCAGAAGTTCCGCCCGAATCCATAATGCGTTGGGCGGGATGTCGGTACCCGCCGCCTCTTGCTGGTGGACGTTGCCCGCCTTGTTCAACCGCATGGCGGACTTGTCAATGCCTATGACAGGCGTATCTGGGAATTTTCGGGCCAGGTGCAGCGTGCTTTCGCCTGTGCCGCACCCGGAGTCCAGCACGACTGCGAACTTCGGGGAATCGAAAGCGTTTCCAGGAGAATGTCCCAAGCTTTGGGGACGCTCCTGCCCCTCGGCGTGACGTTCACAATACTTGCGTTCATAAAAATCTATGACGAACTCTCTGGCTCTGTCGAAAGCCTCACGAGTATGGTCCGCCACCGGTCGCAAAAAGCGGGTGGCGCCGTACTTTCGGACCACCTGCTCCAGGTTCCTGTAAATACCGTCCTGATTCGATGTGACTGGGCGGACGCCGGGACCTGCCATTACTTGTTCCAGGGTTGTGTTTTCCAGATGCTGTTGCGGTCGGCGCCCAGGAGTTCCAAGTCGTCAATCCACACGTCCGCGCCGTCGTCGTCGGTCACTTCCCAGGCGATGAGGGTGACGCAGGAGAGGCTCCCCACCCTGTCGTCCAGGATGGTCGGGAGGTTTATGGTCTGGTACGCCCAGTCCTTTTGCAAGGTGAAGTTGCTTGTGGCGATTTTTCCGTTGAAGTCCG
>JABUUR010000084.1 GCA_021443065.1 Fibrobacter sp. | reverse complement strand
TGCTCCTTCGAACCTAAGAATTGTAAGGCAACAAAGTTGCCAACAATTCTATATCGTCGATTCGAGGAATGAGGTCGCTTCGCTGTATTTAGTAGGTAGTTATTATCAGGTAGTATTTCTAGCGTTTTCGCCGAACCTAGCTGGTGGTTGATAATTGGTGGTTTGCGGATGGCAACAACTTGTTGTCAACCCGCCCTTCTTTTTGTCAACCCGGGCTTCTTTTTGTCAACCCGGGCTTGACCCGGGTTCTCCTATGTATGACGCAAGGGGCGCATGCCCTAAGTGTTCATTAGCCCTGGACCCCTCGAAAAGGTCTCACGATGTTCGACTTTTCGAAATAGCCAATTTGAACGTTCTTATTGCACAGGGATCGGGAAGACGTCGTGAGGAACGCGGGAAAAACATAAAAAACTCCGCATTTCGCGGAGTTTTTTCAACAAACCAGGTTGTAATCGCAAAATTATTCGGCCAGGAACTTCTTCGCCTTGTCTGCAACCTGCATGTTGTCGCCGTAGACCTCAAGGAGACGTTCTGCAGTCTTCTTGGCCTTGTCGTCGGCACCCAGCTGCTTGTACACCAAGGTAAGCTTCCACATGGCGTCGGCAACAGAGGGAACTTCGTCCACCGGTTCATCCTTCTGGTAGCGGTCTTCCTTGTCACCCGTGCGCTTTGCAAATTCGGCGATGAATTTTTCCAGCAGACCGGCGGCAGCGGAATAGTCCTGCTTTTCCATCTTTACAGCGGCAAGGCCGTGCATTGCAGCGGAACGAACCAGGACAACAGAACCCGCATTGTCAAGGGATTTCTGGAAAAGAACGGCGGCAGCGTCAAAATCGCCGGCCTCGTACTTGATGTTGCCTGCGTAAAGGGCAGCCTTTGCCAAGCCCAGGCCCGACAATTTGCCGGAATTCATCTGGGATTCGAACTCGGCCAGGGCGTTTTCCTTGTCGCCGGCATAAAGGTAGGTCATGCCCTTGCCAACCAGTTCAGCCTGATCTGCGGCGGCAGACTTCTGGAAATCCCTGTACTGGACCACGCCAACCACAATGGCAATGACAATAGCCAGTGCGGCCACGACCTTGGTGCCGTGGGCAATAAAAAAGGATTTGATTTCAGAATTGTTAGTGTTGTTGGTTTCGTTAGCCATTTTAAACGTCCATATTAAAATTTTGTGCACCAATCATAGCAAAAAAAAAAGGGTTTGTCATCCGGTCTTGACAAATTCCCCCCTCATTTCTACTTTTGCACCGCTACGCCACTCTAGCTCAGCTGGTAGAGCAGCTGATTCGTAATCAGCAGGTCGGCAGTTCAAGTCTGCTGGGTGGCT
>JABUUR010000237.1 GCA_021443065.1 Fibrobacter sp. | reverse complement strand
GTTGTGTCCGGCAAGGGCTTTCTAAATGATGCTGCATCCATTTTACCCGTCCAGCCCACAGAATCCTTGATTCCCTGATTACAGATACCAATCTTTTCTTCCACCTTCGTCAACAGTCTCCAAACAAAACCATTGTTGTCGGCATTGTATTCACAGTAGTAAGCACTGTCGCCGGTATAGGCGACTTCCTTATGGTTTTCTGTGGAGCAAAATTTCTCCAATTGGTATTCTACGAAAGAGATTTGTGTCCATTTTTTACTGTCGCAATAATAGTACTTTTCAAGAGTAAACTTGGAACCAATGGTTTCTACTGCATATTGGAACAAATCGCTTGTCGTATCGCTGCAAATAGATTTTAAGTTGTATTCAACTTCGTTCACACTTTGCCATGCCTCGCCGTCACAATAATAATACGCACCCTCCGCGTCGCCAAAGCTTTTTTCTGTCGAATCGCGGCAGAGTCCTATGGACTTTTCGATATCGGTCATCTCGTTCCAGACGTTCTTTTCGCAGTAATACTTGGAATTATCAAATTCACCAATTTTCCCTGCGGTACTGTCGCGGCAGAGCCCCAGATTCCTTTCCAAGGCGGTCATCAAATGCCATTCCCCGTTTTCGCAGTAGTAGGAGTCCTCGCCTGCCTTGGAAATTTTTCCAGAAGTTTTTTCGATGCAAAGCCCGATTTTCTGCTCCAGTTCCGTGGCCTTGTGCCACCGCTTGGATGTACAGACATATTTCAGTCCGAAATTTTCGCTCAATTCATCCGTATTCTCTTTGGTGGTTTCTTCCAAGTCCGCCGTACATTCCCCCAGGCCGTATTGCCCTATCCAAAAGGTGTAGAGAATGTTTTCGAAATCCGGAACAGATTCTGCCAAATTGAATTTCTCGGCATTAAGGCGCAGTGCTGCGTAACCATTTGCAGAATCCTTGAAACTGGCGTAGTCCGCCATGGCCGAAACCTCCTTCAAGATTTTGCTTAAGTCACCGCTTTCGGCAAAGGATGCCGCCACCGCATTCAGGCGCTTGACGTAACCGCTGAGGGAAAGGTCTGCCTGCATCAATATGCTTACCGCATAGAGTGCCGCGGTTGTCAAGTCCCCTCCATTCAAATTTGCCTTTTTAAAATTCAAGGATTTGAGGGAATCCGCCAACTCGGGGCGGGAAAGCGCAACCAGGCCGGACACTGCCAAGGCAAGTTCATCGTAAGCCTTGTCCATGGCGGCATTGTAGTTGAATCCCTGGACATCAACCAGTTCACGGGCACGGGCTGCTGCCAAGTGGCTAAATAGAGTCACGTTCACCGTAGAATCCTTGCTCAAGTCCATAAGGGC
>JABUUR010000081.1 GCA_021443065.1 Fibrobacter sp. | reverse complement strand
ACAACCACATTTTTTTTGCATTCAGCCGATGTGTTGAAAATTATTTAGGACAGTAGTGACTATACAGTAAAGAGCAGTCGTCAACTTATCAACATTTTTTATGACCAATATTTTTAGGGCCGTTGTCTTAAAGCATCTATGAGATCCCGGGTCAAGCCCGGGATGACAGCATGGCGAGCCCGGGATGACAACATGACGAGGCCGGGATGACAGCATGGCGAGCCCGGGATGACAACATGACGAGGCCGGGATGACAGGCTTCTAGCTGTTGTTAACAAACGCCATGATAGCATCCTTGTTTTTATTAAAGTAATCCTTCCAGATTTCTTCCAGCTTATCCAAGGTTTCGTCTGACACGTCGTCCATCTCGTACTTGACTTTTTTCTTTGCGCCCGGCTCGTTTACCGAAGGCGAAAGAACGCAGACATTTTCACGCCCAATGTCTGCCCTGACCTGAAAATCGCCGCTCTTGCCGGAACGGGCCACCCATTCGTTAAGAACGTAGTTGCCCCAGCCAAGCAAAGTCTGGTTGCCTTCCACGGTGCTAATCATATCCATATCTGTATCAAAAGTGAGAATGCGATACCTGCCTCGATATTCGGTTCTGTTCAAACCGGCATTCAAAACGGCGATGGGAGAATTAGCCCACATGCCGCCATCGCAGTACCACTCGTCACCAAGTTTTTCAACATCAAAATAAGTGGGCGCAGATGTCGAAGAAAGAACTGCGAACCACTTGTCCACTTCCGTATCTTTGAGGTCCCAGACCTTTTCGCACGACTTGCCGTTCAGCCGGGTAGCAGGAATAAAGATTGGTTTTTTCCAGTCACTGCACTTGCCCTTCATTATTTCCTGCAAAAGATTCTTCAGGTGGGTGTGATCGTAGGTCGGCTTCTTTAAATCCTTGATACGTTCCCAAAGCGAATATTTCTTAAAAATCTTCTTCAGATTGTTGCGGTAGAGTTCACGAATCTGGAGAGCCGAAAAGCCCTCGTTCAAAAGGCCGGCAACAATTGCACCAGTGGACGTTCCACCAAAGGCAATGGCCAAGTCCGCCAATTTTTTGCCTTCGCCCAAAGCTTTTTCCATTTCAACCATCAGTGCCACCGGGCCTACACCCAGTGCACCACCACCATTTATGGATATTGCCAAATGTTCTCTTCTCATAGTGATAGCAAGTATAGTTATTTTCACCGAGAGGAGCGCAGTTTCTAGTCGGGAGATTATTTTTTTCGCTAAAATTCCACCTTGATTTCGGTGCCCACACCTAAAGTTGACTCCAGGTGTATTTTTGCATTGTGGAGTTCTGCGATGTGTTTTACAATCGCAAGGCC
>JABUUR010000373.1 GCA_021443065.1 Fibrobacter sp. | reverse complement strand
CAGAGCCAGTCTGCCAAGAAAGTTTACCAGAAGGCAACCATGGAGATTGTCGAAATCGGTGCCGTGGACGTGATGACCGCTAGCTTTGAAGGCACGGTCGGTGACACGAACATGTTTGGATCTAGTGGTGAAAGCTTCAAAAAGCTTAACTATAAAAGAGTTGATGCAACAAACGGTAGCGATTATTTTGCTGACTAAGGGGACATTATGAAAGCGATGATTAAATTTTTAATTTCCGCGGGATTCGCTGTTGTCTTTGTTGCCTGCAGCACTGAATCTTCCACTCAAGCTACCTCGACCACCCCGGTTATAGGCAAGGCTTACGCAGAAATGGTGGCCTCCACCCGTTGCGACAACACCGACAAAGATAGCCACTGCAACGAAGCCTCCAAGGCGCTGCGCAAGGTAAGTTTCCAGAATGGAGGTTTCACCAACGTGGCCACGGTCTTTGACGACCCTAGTGGTGACAAAATGACGGTGCGTTGGAAAGACGATAAAGAAATGTTCATTGTCGTGCCCGGTGTAAGCGCATATACTTGGGATCAAACTGCTGTTAGCGAAAATGCGAGTACCCGCAAAATCCCCTACCAGGTTACGGAAATTTTGTCTAATGGTACCGATGCAAAATTTGCGCCCATTTATATCGGTGACGATTCGACGGAGTACAAGTATTGCGAAAAAAATGCTACAAGTTGTATTGCCCTTTACCCTGCCGGGAATTTTTGGACTGAACCAGGAAATGTGGCCCCCCGTATTGGAAACCGCTTGAAGGTTCAGCAGTATAAGGAATACACGGACCATATGAGGGATTCAGTCAGCAAATATCACCACATGGTTAGCGCTATCAATGCTTGGGGGGATAATTCTCTTCATGTTTATTTTGAGCAACTGACAAGTTTTGTAGAAGTGGATTTGCCAAGAACTGAAAACGTAAAAATTGTAGGCTTCAAGGGCCGGAGTGTTGGATATTCAAATACTACTGTACAAGAATATGAAATTCATTTTAAAGATGCCATCCCAAGCGGAGATGGTACTGGAGAATCTATAAGGGTGGTTTTTGCAATACCTCCTGTGATGGGTTCAATTACGGGTGATTTAGCTTTTTACACTAAGACCGGAGAAGATGACAATTCACCCATCGTTTATAAGAAACGTTTAAAATCAGAACTTAAACTATCGGATAATAGCAACGGAGGTGCATACTGGAGCTTCGACTTCTCCACATTGACAGGCGTTGCAGAAGAACAAAATTCCAGCAGTTCTAGCGATCAGAGCAGCTCCAGCCAAGGCGGTTCTGAAGAACCTGAAAATCCCGAAGGATCTAGCAGCAGCCAGACTAG
>JABUUR010000254.1 GCA_021443065.1 Fibrobacter sp. | reverse complement strand
TTTATTCTTGTTGCTGGACACGGTTACGTAGGCATAATCGTTGAGATTGTCGTCATCGTACAAGTAGACACTGGGTTGAGAGAACGGTGATGTATAGATGTCATGGTCGAATTGTACGTACCCTTGGGCCTTCAAAATCCACGTGGCTGAGTCTACCAGATTCACATCGAGGTCTGCATAGGATACTTTTACCACACCATACTCACTGACGGTATAATTATTCTTTTGACCATCGCCGTTCAGGTACAGGGTCTTGGTAAAAACATTCCCGTCCTTGTGCAGCGCTATTTTGTCGCAATTTTCGGTACAGAACTTGACAAGAACTGAATCTCCGTTCAACATATCGTTTTTCATGGTGATTTTAGCAACGCTGTTATTGCCCACGTACACCCGCCGGTCAAAAGTCAGGTAGGAGCCTTCCGGGTTCGCTCCCACCCCAGCTCCCGTGCCTACATTTTGTCCGTTTTCATTTTTCAAGGGGACCGTTACGGTTTGGTCGCCACACGTAATTTCGTAGTAGGTGGAATCCTTGTCGATTTTCAATTCGCAGGATGCACCGTCCTTGCCATCGGTTCCATCGACGCCGTTTGTGCCGTTTGTGCCGTCCTTGCCGTCGGTTCCATCGACACCGTTTGTGCCGTTGGTGCCGTCCTTGCCATCGGTTCCGTCGACACCGTTCGTGCCGTTGGTGCCGTCCTTGCCATCGGTTCCGTCGACGCCGTTGGTGCCAGCGTCACCACTACACGCGGCCAGCAGGAATAGCGAGACAAATCCAAGAGCGAATAATTTTTTCATAGGGCATCTCCGTTTTTAACAAAGATAACTTTTTATTTACAAATTGATTGCGTGGATTTTGAATTTTAGGGTAGATTTTTACGTTAAAGGGGATGCCGGGGCAATGTAGAGTAAATCCCGGGGCAAGCCCGGGATGACAGCGGGAGGGGAGATCCCGGGTCAAGCCCGGGATGACAGCGGGAGGAGAGATCCCGGGGCAAGCCCGGGATGACAGCGGGAGGAGAGATCCCGGGTCAAGCCCGGGATGACAGCGGGAGGAGGTCGGGATGACATTAGACCTTTGCAGCCAGCAGAGCTTCGAGTTGCCTCATGCGGTTCGCCATGTCCGCAATAATAGCCTTGCTGGCCTCGATTTCCGCCTTGCTGGCCTCGATTTCCGCCTTGCTGGCCTCGATTTCCGCCTTGCTAGCCTCGATTTCCGCCTTGCTAGCCTCGATTTCCGCCTTGCTGGCCTCGATTTCCGCCTTGCTGGCCTCGATCTCCACCATGTTCGCTGCAATCGTTGCGGCCTGTTCCTGGATGAGGTCCTCCATGTAGGCCTTGGACGAGGC
>JABUUR010000517.1 GCA_021443065.1 Fibrobacter sp. | reverse complement strand
GTGCGGATAATGAGGTCCGGGTCGGGAGCACCCTTCAGATAAAGGTTGTTTGCAAAAAGTTTGTCATCGATGTCTTCGACTTTGACTTCGCCTGCGGCCACCTGTGTGGCAATGGATTTTACCGCTGCAACAATTTCTTGACGAGCACCGTATGAGATGGCCAAGTTCAGTTGCATACCGGAGTTGTTCGCCGTAACATCGATGGCTTCCTGGAGTTTTGCGCGAGGCGTCTCGGGAATGCGGTTCATGTCGCCGATTACAGTGAGTTTCACGTTCTTCTCCATGAGGTCGGGGATTTCTTTGACCACCATCTCAATGAGAAGTCCCATAAGGTAGTCCACTTCCTTGGAAGGACGGCCCCAATTTTCGGAACTGAACACGTAAAGCGTCATGTGTTCCAGCTTGAGGTTCACGCCCACTTCTACCGCATCGATAGTCGCCTGAGTCCCCTTACGGTGCCCCAGGAATCGTTCAAGACCGCGGCTTCTGGCCCAGCGTCCATTGCCATCCATGATGATGGCCACATGTCTCAATTCGTTAGCCACGCAAACAAACCCGATTAGACCTTAAGAATGTCCGCTTCCTTGGCAGACAGGAGCGCATCAATCTGGGCGATAGCCTTGTCGGTCGCTTTCTGGATTTCGTCCTGCTGCTTCTTGGCTTCGTCTTCGGGCATTTCCTTATTCTTCTTGATGGCGTCGTTTGCATCGCGGCGGATGTTACGGATGGCCACGCGGCCGTCTTCGGCATGCTTGCGGGCAATCTTGGCCAGTTCCTGACGACGTTCGGTGGTAAGAATAGGCAGGGACACGCGGATGGAGTTGCCGTCCTTCATGGGGGTAAGGCCGATGTTTGCAGCGTAGATTGCCTTTTCAATCAAATCCACCAAGGACTTTTCCCAAGGAGCAACCAAAAGCATACGGGGTTCCGGAACGGAAACCTTGGCCACCTGGGAAATGGGGGTAGGAGTACCGTAATAATCGATACGAATGTCATTTAAAATTGCGGGAGAAGCCTGACCTGCACGGATCTTGGAGAACTCGCGTTCAGTAGACTCAATAGCCTTTGCCATCTTATCAGAATAATCAGCCATAAAAATTCCTTTTTTTGGGACAATATATTAAAAATTTTCCTTATCCAAACACAGCAATCAAAACTACGGTCAAAAGAACGCCCACACCGGTGTAAATAAGGCCTTTTTTGAAAAGTTTAGTGCCGGGTTTGAACATCAACAGCGAAGAAACCGCCAAAAAGAACAGCACCACACCAAAGAGAGTGGTAAATACGGCCGCCAAGGGTTCCTGGGCACTGGCCACCTTGTGCAGTTTGCTGAACTTGTTGAAGGGGAA
>JABUUR010000014.1 GCA_021443065.1 Fibrobacter sp. | reverse complement strand
CAAGCAAGCTTGTCCGCGACTCTCGCCTTGGGGCGTAATCGGCACGAAGTGCCTCCAGACGGAAGCAATCTTGTCGCTGATAACCGATAACCAATAATTGAATACCGTTCACTCTCGCCTTTGGACCCGCTTTTCGATGTTGTTAAAAGGCGTTCCCGGGTCAAGCAGATCCCGGCTCGGTGGCCGGGATGACAATGTGGATAGAGATCCCGGGGCGAGCAGATCCCGGCTCCCCGGGGCAAGCCCGGGGCAGGCTTAGGCCGGGATGACAATGTGGATAGAGATCCCGGGTCAAGCAGATCCCGGCTCCCCGGGGCAAGCAGATCCCGGCTCCCCGGGTCAAGCCCGGGGCAGGCTTAGGCCGGGATGACAATTTGCGGAGGCCGGGATGACAGCGGGAGGGAGGCCGGGATGACTGCGGGAGGGTATTGCAATCTTGTTTGAAATTTTTTACGAAAATAGAGGGTACGATCTCGATGAAAAAAGCGTGTGTATAGGCGTGAGTATAAGGGACACGTTTTATCGTTATGGATATTGTACAGACTTTCGAGAATTTTGTTTTTGGAATGGAGTGCCTGGGTTGCGGCACCCCGGGGGTTCCGCTGGACCCCTGGCTCTGTTCTGCCTGCAGGGCGGAACTCAGGAATCTTGCCCAGTCCGCCATGTTCCCGGGGGAGGATGTGTGCTGCCTTTTCCCTATGCGGCCTTTGACGCGGAACTTGATCCATTCCTTGAAGTACAGGACTATCCCCGGAATGGCCATGTACCTGGTGAAGCGCTCCTCGGCGGTCCGTGGGGCCCAGGTGGGGCAGATGCTTGCCATGCTGTCCCAGCCATTGTACTTTGTTCCCGTGCCTTTGCATAGGGCCAGGTACAGGGAAAGGGGGTACAACCAGGCGGAAAAAATCGCGGGGGCACTGGCCTCGGTGACCGGGGGCAAAGTATGCCGCTGGTTAAAGCGCAGGAAGTTCGTTGTATCCCAAACGAAACTGTCCAGGGAGGAACGGGAACTGAATGTGGCGGGCGTTTTCGAGGCGAGCCTGCCGCGTGTACTCCCTGGCCGCGGTACGGTGGTTGTGGTGGACGACGTCTATACCACCGGGGCCACCACCAATTCGTGCCTGGGGGCCTTTGGGCGGGATTTCCCCCTGCCGTTGAAGGTGTGCACCCTGTTGTACGAGGAACCGGTTACCGCGGTGGCCGACTTTGTCGCCGATTGCCGTGCGGAGTGGGACGTGGAGGAAAGACGGCGAAGGAAGCCTTAAAAATGCAAAAAGGACCCCTGGAGGTCCTGTTCGCGGAGGAAGAGGGACTCGAACCCCCAAGCCTTACGGCGGCGGTTTTCAAGACCGCTGAC
>JABUUR010000382.1 GCA_021443065.1 Fibrobacter sp. | reverse complement strand
GTGGCGATTTTCGTTTCCAAGACGGACCATTGCCTCTATGATTTGCTGTTGAAAAAGCGGGACGGCGACCTGCCCTGCGAATTCAGCTGCATCGTGGGAAACCATACGGACCTGGCCGCGGTAGGCGGTTCCTTCGGCGTTCCCTTTTATTATGTGCCATCCAACCCCGACAAAAATATCCCGGAAAACCGTTTCCGCGAAATCATCGAGGAGACCAAGTCCGACACCATCGTACTTGCCCGCTACATGCAGATTCTTTCCGCGGCCTTCACAGAGGAGTTCAAGTACCGGGTCATCAACATTCACCACGGCTTCCTTCCCGCGTTCAAGGGAGCCAAGCCTTACCATCAGGCGTGGAACAAGGGCGTAAAGATCATCGGGGCAACCGCGCACTTTGCCACCGAGGATTTGGACCAGGGTCCCATCATCGCCCAGGACATCCAGCGGGTGCCCGAAACTGCAAGCATAAGCGAACTGGTGGAGTTGGGAAAGGATATCGAAAAACGCACCCTGTCCGCCGCCCTGAAACTTTGGCTGGAACACCGCGTATTCGTAGTGGCGGGCCGCACCTTTATTCTCTAGGGAGGATTTATGTCTGAAGAAAATCAAAATTTGAACAACGAAGTGGAAGTTCCTGTTCCCGACCTGAGCGCATCCGTCAACAGCGCTCCCGAACCTACGACACCCCCGTCTCCGGCAACACCTGCCGTAGAGCCCGAGCCGTCCGTCACCCAGCCCCAGGTCATCATCAAGAAGGAACGGGGATTTGCCCACTATGTAGGTTTCGCCATCATCTTCGTGCTCTGCGTCTGCTTCTTTTTTGCCCCGGGCATCGCCCTGACCTACGTTCTTAACCTGGTCCCCGGCGTTGAATTGACAGGCATCACCTCCTGGATGCTGAGTGCCATTTTCAGCGTGGTGGTGTGGTTGATCTTCAAGTTGAAAATCAAGGGCTTCAAGAAGTCCTTCTATTTCTACATCGGGGCCTGCATTCTCATACTGGGCATTTTGGTAGGCGCCGAGTTTTTGACACAACAGACCAACGTTTTCGGCGACATCCTCGCCATGCTGGCCGGCGGCGATATTTAACTTTTGGCGGTCCCATCTAATTTTCTTTGAGGTTTTAATGACAAAGACTGATACCTTCGTGCATTTTCTCGTAGAGTCCGGAGCCCTCAAGTTCGGCGACTTCGTGACCAAGAGCGGTCGCAACACTCCGTACTTTATCAATACCGGGGAGTTCCGCACCGGGGCATCCCTTTCCAAACTGGCGGAATTTTACGCCGCAGCCTTCGTGGAGCATTTCGACGGCAAGGCCACAAATCTCTACGGACCTGCCTACAAGGGCATTCCCCTGTG
>JABUUR010000098.1 GCA_021443065.1 Fibrobacter sp. | reverse complement strand
TAAATTAAAGAGATAAAGGCAGTAGCGGAATTTCTTTAAAGGAGACCTTTAGTCCTGTAGGCAACGGACGGAATGGCCTTCGTACTTATGGGCAGGTTGTTGGCGAACTTCATCATCGCTGAAACCCCATTGCTTTGAGACGCTTTCACAAATGAGGTCCTCGGAAGAACTCCAGAAACTTGCATAGGAGCCATCATCGTTTTTAGGCAGAACAGCAAAGCCGTAAGAATCCGTTCCGTTGGCTCCGTTTTCCCAACCACTGGCGGATTTTAGCATTTTACCTGCAATAGTTTTACCCCCGACGGCGGTAAACAAGGTTTCCCATTCGGCATCATTAGGCACGTGCCAGCCCTCAGGACAGACACTACGCGCAGTATCTTTGGAGGCACTGGTTACGCCATCGCCACAGCCACCCGCCGACGATGAGGCTGAGGAGGCTGGGGATTCTTCGATTCCCATGGCACGATACCAGGAGTACACCTCCTTATTGTCGTAGTTCAAGTTCTCCGCCATCCAGGTCTGGGTGCCGATGGTTACCGTCTTGTAATTTTTGCCATCGCGAGAATCCGTCAAGGTTCCCATTACACCCAGGAAACTGCCAGAATCAGTACTGGAGCTGGAAACATCGTCAACTTTGCCTTCGTCGTCAGATTCGCTAGAAGCAGGTTCCTCTGAAGAACTGGAATCAGCTCTGTCGTCAGAAGGCTGCACCGAAGAACTGGACGAAATCTTTTCTTCATCATTTTCCGAAGGTTTTTCCACGCCGTTGTCGCTACCTTCATTGCAATCGTTCGAATCACACTTGGTAGAATCCTCTTGGGTGGTTTCATCATTCTTTGCACTGGCACCGTCATTGTCACAGGCGTAAAGGGTCAAGACACACATCAAAGGCACGGCCCCAAGGGCAAGGCTAAGGCTTTTGTTAAAAAGGTTCTTCAAATTCATAGACTCCTCCTAAAGAGTAATGGGAACTGGTTGTCAATGTAGAAAAAAAAAAGAAAATTTCTACTCATTTTTTTTTACAAATCAACACCTCTCCACACGAGAACAAACCACCAACAACCATAATGGTTCGGAGGCGAGCGACCACATTATCAACTATCCCAATTTTATCTGCATTTTACCAACCGTTTTCTTTCGACTTTGCTGCCTTGCAGCCAAAATTTGCCATGTTGCCAACTACCTACTATCTACTACCTACTAACAACTTCCTTAAACTCGCCACAGGATTCGCCTTTTGCATTTGCCGTCTTTTCCCCACCGTTTACCAACCACCAACCACCGTTTACCAACCACTTTTACTATCTTTCCCGTGAAATTTAGTGGCTCCCGCCCCCAAAAGGATTAAAGATGAAAGTTT
>JABUUR010000182.1 GCA_021443065.1 Fibrobacter sp. | reverse complement strand
CACGAGGCCTTCCAGCGTGAAAAACTGATGAAAGGCATTATGAACTCCTGCAAGAAACGCCCTCTTTCCACCATGGACATTGAGCAGGTGGCCGTCAATGTGGAAAACGCGCTGACGGTCACTGAAAATTTCGAGGTGACCTACGAGCAGATCGGCAATCTGGTGATGCAGGAACTGAAAAAACTGGACCCGGTGGCGTACGTGCGTTTTGCTTCCATTTACCGTGAGTTCAAGGAAGTGGGAGAATTTGTAGATCAAATCAAGAGCCTGGACAAGTAATTCCTTTTGCGGTCTAAATTTTCTATGGCCTCAAAATTTGCTGAACTGAAAAATCTGCTGCAGATTGCAAACGAAAAAAGAAACCCGTTGTTCCATGCGACGGATGCTTACCGTGTGGTCAATGGCGCGGCGGACGGTTTTCCGGGAATGACCTTGGACCGTTTTGGAAACCGATTCCAGATGCAGTTTTTTGGACCGGAAATGCTATCGCAAAAGGTGGCCCTTGCGGCTGCTGTAGGTGAAATTTTTGCACCTGTTTGTCTGGTGGCCAAGAATCGTCTTTCTCCTTCGGGAAGGTCGTTGGAAAATCCTCCTATGGAAGTTTTGATTGGCTCTGCTGCCGATTCCCTAGGAACTGTTCGCGAGGGTAAGGCTACGTTGAATGTGGACCTGCTGGATACGGTGAACCCGGGGTTGTTCCTGGACATGCGCCACGTGCGTCTGGATGTTGGCTCCATGTGCGAGGGACGTCGCTTTTTGAACTTGTTCAGTTATACATGCACTTTTTCCGTGCATGCACGCTTGGGTGGGGCGGAAATTGCAACGAATGCAGACATTAGCGGCAAGATTCTTGACAAGGGCCGTGAAAATTACACGTTGAACGGACTGGATTTGCTGCCCGGGGAGTTTTTTCGCGGCAATGCGGTGGAGTACGTTCGCTGGGCTCAAAAGAAGGGCTTGAAATTTGACGGCATCGTGTTGGACCCGCCCAGCTTTGCCCGCTTTAAGGGTTCGAACTTTAACGTGCGGGAACATTTGATGCCTTTGGTGGCAGACTGCGCGAGGCTCTTGAATCCCCGCGGGTTCCTTATGGTCAGTTCCAACTACAGCGAATTCAATTTGAATGTTTTTGCCCGGGATGTCCGTGAGGCGGTTGCTTCCGTACACTGCAACGCCAAAACCCTGTGGAAGCGTACACAGGATATCGATTTTGCAGGTAGCGGCAGAACCAAGGACTCTTGCCTCGTTGCCACCCTCGTGGAAGTTTAACTTTTGGCGGGACCACTTTGTGGATCCTATCAGCCCTTCGGGCCTCCAGGATGACTAACTTGCGTTGTCATCCACTGCGTGGACAAGTCTTTCTA
>JABUUR010000458.1 GCA_021443065.1 Fibrobacter sp. | reverse complement strand
AACAACCACATTTTTTTTGCATTCAGCCGATGTGTTGAAAATTATTTAGGACAGTAGTGGAAAGATTTTGTAACTACGATGAAATGGGGAAAAGATACGTTTGGTGATGATTTCGCAATGAAAATCATCACGAATGAAGATGAATATTTTGATTTCATCCAAAACGGTGAATACACAGCGACTGTTTCACATGGTGTATATCTTGATTACCCCTTGATTACACCGGGAGGAAATACCGACATTGACTTGATAAATATTGATGGCGCAGTCGGTGATAAACATGTTGGTGTATTCTCCTGTTTTTCAGGAAATTGGAAGAATCAGTTGAATAACATAACTGTAAATCCAGAAAATAAAGGTTTTCTTGACGATGGTGATGCGTTCAAGCAAGCCGGAAAATTTTTAACTGATGGGTATAACAGTGAAATTTCAAAATAATTTTTTTGTTTTGATGTTGTTATCAACATCGATTGCTTTGGCAATAGACCCTGACATGAATAAAATCTTAAATTGCTCTGATTTAAAAAACGGCATAAAAAAAGTTGAAAAAAATGGAAACGACATTATAGTTATCGTTAATTCTGAAATGCGGATTTATTCGATTCCGATTTCGTGTCAGAATTACAAATTAGTCGGAAATGATGTATTTTTTGATTTTAGGGATTTCTACGTCAAAAATGAAAACAAACTACTTTCCTTTTTCAGAAAGAATGAACCACTTTGGCACTGTCCAATGGAAGATTCTTTAATGGGAAATACATTTTACATTATCAATAAGAACCTAGTTGCTTTTTCTCCAAACCCTTTCAAATCAAAGCAAAGAAGGATTCTCACTATTGATAAAGATTGTTCTGTCAAACATATCTCAGATTCTCTATCTTTTGCATCTTTTTTAGGTTGGCAACGAAGCAAAAATTCATATTATGCATTTGTAAAGCCAAACGGGAAATTAACATACTTGGCGACGATTGACAGCATCAATGGAAGTTTTAGAAGGATATATAAAAAAAATACGAATGGATTTATTTTAATGGAAAAAGATTTTTGGGGATTTCAAAATGATGGTACCATTGTAAAAAACGTTGTAGGAAGGGATTCAATAGTATCTAAAGATTTGAATCGTCAAATAAAAAAACATAAAAATCATTTAGTTGAGAGACTTATTATTTGTGGTGATTCAATCTGTTTGAATAATTATCAAAATGATGAAATAACGATTGTAGAAGAGGAGTAAATTTTAGTTGCATATGAGTTTGTGCGCGGATATTCAAAACCTTTGCGTACAATTCCTCTACGATTCCGAGGGCAATCTGGTCGAGGACCGTTCCAAGGGCCTGAAAATTTCCTATGATTGGAGAGGTATGCC
>JABUUR010000264.1 GCA_021443065.1 Fibrobacter sp. | reverse complement strand
TTTCTATGCCGAACTTCTTGAAAATTTTTAGGGTGGGCGCCAAGGGCTTGTTGGTGAGTACGGCGCATCTTGCGTCGGTCCCCTTCAAGAATTCCAGGATGTGCGGGTTGGGTGTGGTGTTTTCGGTGCAATGCTCCCAGTAGAAATCTGTGTAGACCCTGTGAACGTCGGCGATGTGGATGCCCGACTGCGCCATATTTTGCGGTAGCGCCGCATCCCCCATGCTCCTCTCGACCAACTTCATGGATCCGTTCCCGATGAAACTCCTGATTTTTTCGGTGTCATGCTCCGGTAGCCCGAAATGACGCAGGGCGTAGTTTACCGCAGGGGCCAAGTCGCCCAGGGTGTTGAACAGGGTGCCGTCAAGGTCGAATACAAAAAGTTGCTTTTTGCCAAACATGGCGTAAAAATAGCAACTTGTTTACCCCGGTGTTTCGACGACTTGTGACCTGTGGGGTATCCTTTTTTTATATTGCAATTTAAAAGAGGTTTTTATGAATTTGACCAAGATTTTAGGTGCCGTAAGCACCATGTTTCTTTGCGGTTCTGCATTTGCCGTGGATTCCATCCTGTTTACACCTGCCGTTTATCCTATCGGCGAAGTGAACCAGGGCGATGTGAAGCATTTCGTTTTGAAGGGTGCCAACGTTTCCGGCAGGGCAATCCAACTGGAAACCGTAATGTGCCAGGGAACCGGCTGCTCCAATTTCAAGTACCCGGTGTCCATTGCCAACAACGGCCCGGTGGTTGTTGAATTCGACATGGATTTTTCCACCATGGAAGGCCCTGTCAGCCCTACGGTGGTCCTGGTCGGTACCGACGGCAAGCCCTATACCGCCGCTCTCGAGGGGGTGGTCAAGGCTCCGGTTTTCTTTAACGAAAAAATGTTCGACGCAGGCTATTATGCTTTAGGCGAATCCCGGGAATGGTCTTTTTACGTATGGGAAACCGACAAGAAGGCCCGCCCGGACCTTGTTCTTTCCGAAGAATCCGCCAAGGAATTTGCCATCAGGACAAAGAACGTGAAGGTCAAGGTGGACGAAAATGGCAAGGTTACCGAAGGCGGCAAGATTCCGGCTGTAAAAATCACCCTGAGTACCAAGGGCATGTCCCGGGAAGGGTGGGAACTGAAGCAGAAAAGTCTCCGTAAAATCGTCACCTTCAAGAGCGAAAAGTTCCCCAGGGCCACTCCAGAGGTGCTGATTATAGGTTATTGGAAGTAAAAGGGGCAAAAAGAAGATAAAAATTCATTTTTTTTTGAACTTTACCTTGCAAAAAGTGAAAATTTAACTAACTTTGGTCTACTCTTTGAAAAAAGACCTCGGGATGTAGCTCAGCCTGGTAGAGCGCTTGAATGGGGTTCAAGAGGTCGCTG
>JABUUR010000239.1 GCA_021443065.1 Fibrobacter sp. | reverse complement strand
TGCAGACAGGGCCTTTAGCACAGGGCCAGCCATCATGACCAGCAGAAGCGGAAGCCAGAACAGAGCCATGCCCGGTGCGCGGAAGTTCTTGACCCCCGGCAGAACATTGTACCAAAGTTTAAACAGCGGAGAATGGTCCCCCATGCCGTAACTCAAGGCCACCACGGCTCCCAAGCCCCAGAATGTAGCGTAACGGCGTTTGCCTGGCAGGAACAGGCACAAGAACCCTAGGAAGGTCAGCAAGGAGCCTGCGTTGTTATGGTCCAGTTTAAAGGCATTGTGGCCCCAATAGAAAGGCGAGCCCCCCCCCATTTTACGATACTCGTCCATGGTCACGTTTACAAAGGAACTGCCCTCAAGGTCGCCGGTCTTTTCGTTTTGTTCGTAAACATCCACTCCCACAAAACCGGGCAAAAGGATCTGGGCCATTTCTTCTTGATGCAGGGACCAGCTTACCGCATGGCCGTAATTGGTGTGGCTGTCGTCGCCACGTACAGACTGGGTGGTGGTGTACAAGTAGGGAGGAACGATCTGGAAGCAGGAAAGCGCAAGGCCGAAGGCAAGACCGACGGCGGCAAGCCCCGTTCTTTTGCCGCGGGTTTTAAGGCCGTCGCAATGGAACGCCACTTCGTAGAGGGTGTAAAGGCCCGCACCCCACAGGAACAAGTAGGTAAGTTGCAAGTGGGAACCAAGAATCATCCAGGCGACGCTCAGGGCAAACAAAATCATGTAGGGAACACTGCCGCCCCGGACAACCTTACGGATGGAGAGCAGGGCCAGGGGGGCTATGGCGAACACCATCATCTTTCCATCGTGGCCGCCATAGAGGTAGGTGAAGAATTCCGGGGAAAAGGCATAGAGCATGCCCAGAAGAGCGGCCCACCATCTGTTGCCGGTAAGGTTCCAGGCAAGGGCCATGGCGCTCATGAAGGCAACCCACACGGTGAGGATGAACTTGAAGCCCACGGCGCGGGCAGGGTCCGTGAGGAACTGCACCCAGACCAGGGGGTGGTAGGCGTCGGCAAAGAGGGCGTCGATGGTGGGGACGCCGCCCAGGCGGCTGTCGTCCCATTCCGTAAGGACCGTGTTGAAGGTGCGCAGGATGCGGCTGCCGATACCGTTCAACTGGTCGCTGTTCAACATCAGCTGGGTGGAGTCAAAGGCGAATCCGCGGAACACCACCATCAGGATGGCGAAAAATACGACGGAGGCCGCGACAAAAAAAGCGGGTTTCTTTTCTAAAAACTTCATGGCGGAAAGATAATAAAATACAGGGGATCCCGGCTCCCCGGGTCAAGCTTAGGCCGGGAGGACAAGGTGAGTCTGTCATCCCGGGCTTGACCCGGGATCATCTTGGCTATGGATCCCGGCGCGGG
>JABUUR010000270.1 GCA_021443065.1 Fibrobacter sp. | reverse complement strand
CCCGGGCCTTCGTCCCATTGCAGGCCAAGCCACTTCAGGTCACGCATCAAGTCGTGGAGTGCCGTTTCGTTGTAACGCTTGCGGTCTGTATCCTCGATGCGCAGGTAGAACACGCCGCCCATGGCCTTTGCAAAGAAGTAGTTGTAAATAGCGGTACGGGCACCGCCCACGTGAAGGTAGCCCGTGGGGCTTGGGGCAAAACGGACACGGACAGGACGCTTGTTACTGCAGCAATCGCACATATTGTATTCCTTTTTGTTCACGGCCACACCCTGTTGCAAAACATCGCACCAGGGTCTAGTCGCAAGGGTTCTACGCCTAAAACGCAGGGTTAAAATTTTCTATGTCAAAATTTAACAATTCCCGAATGCCGGATATTCACGGCCTTTTAAATTTCAGCATTTTCCGCCTATTTTGCCGACACACGCCCGTAAACACCAAGCTCTAACGCATCGTCAACGCGAAACCGAGCATCCTTTCTCTTTGAGCATCAACGAGTTGCACAATTTTTCTATCTTTATGGCGCATATTTTTTTATGCGATTTTCATTCGTCCAATCCAAAGGATCAATATGGAAGCCTTTACCGCTTTTCTCGATACCGTCGACGGCTATGTCTGGGGAATCCCCCTCATTGCAGTTATACTTTTCGTCGGCTTTCTTTTAACTATCCGCTTGGGTTGCCTGCAGGTGGTGAACCTGCCCAATGCCCTGCGCTACATGCTCCACAGCGAAAAGGACGGTAACGGCGAAGTCTCTAGTTTTGGTGCACTCTGTACCGCATTGGCAGCCACCATCGGGACAGGAAACATCGTTGGGGTTGCAACCGCCATCGGCACCGGCGGACCCGGCGCACTTTTCTGGATGGAAGTCGCGGCATTCCTGGGCATGGCCACCAAGTACGCCGAAGGGCTCTTGGCGGTAAAGTACCGCACCATGGACAAAGACGGCAAAGTTCTGGGAGGCCCCTTCTATTACATCCAGAACGGCATCAAGGAACGCTACGGCTGGAACATGAAATGGCTTGCCGTTCTTTTTGCAATCTTCGGCGTTTGCGCAGGCGTCATGGGCATCGGCACCATCACCCAGGTAAACGGCATTACCAGCGCCATGGCACGTTTGACTCCTAACGCCGCTGAATTCGTGAACATCGGCGGGAATTCCATCTCCTACACCACAGCCATCGCAGGCGTATTGGTCACCCTGTTCTCCGCCATTGTGATTATCGGAGGCCTTAAGCGAATCGCCAAGGTTTCCACCTACATTGTGCCGGTAATGGCAATCGTCTACATTCTGGCCTGCCTGCTGCTTTTGCTTTTGAATTTTTCCAAGATCTCCGGAGCGATAGAAATCATCGTGCAGGCGGCATTCAACCCCAG
>JABUUR010000112.1 GCA_021443065.1 Fibrobacter sp. | reverse complement strand
GTTGTTGTTGTTGGTTGTTGTTCCTTGATGTCTATAATGTAGCTTATTATTCTCCCCTTGTCAAGGGTTTTTAAGGCTTTTTATATTCCAAGTTGGAATAGTGCTCAAAATGGTGCTCAAATGTCGGGGTCGTTGTACTCGCTTACGACAACAAGTTCTTTCTGCCGGTGGCACCATTCTGAGAATTTTTTCGTGTCGAAGGTCGTGGAATCTATTCCGTAAGGGTCGGTGCCCTTATATGGAGGGTCGCAATAAATGACTGAGTCCTCCTCGAATGTAAGGTCATCATAACTCAACGATGTAACCTCCAGTCTCTGCAGGCTCTGCAGGCTCTGCAGGTTCTGCAGTCTCTGCAGTCTCTCCAGGCTCTCCAGGCTCTCCAGTCTCTCCAGGCTCTCCAGGCTCTGCAGTCTCTCCAGGCTCTGCAGGAGTTGTTGTAATCCGTACACTTCATCGTATGACTTGTCCAATCTTGGCATGAACGACCGCATCCTGTCGTACATTTCTCGTGTCGGGAATTCCCACTGGGAATCGCCAAAATAGTGGCCTGACATTTGCGTCCCGAGCCTTCTTGATACCTCGGCCTGTGTCAGCCCGGAATCCCGAAGGGCTGTACGTAGATACAGCTTCAACTCGTCTATAGAGTTCTTTTTCTGATTCTCTATGTCATGTACTAGCTGCTTGATGTCTTCCGATGAGTGGTACGTTCTGCAATACCACTCTATGTAATGTCGCTTGTAGATGTCCTTGTTTTTTTCGAGGTCATTCCTCGTCCCGTCCGTGTTGATACCCATTGATTGGAAAAAAGAATTGTCCCCATATACCCTAGAGAAATGTAGGGCCTTCTTCCACGGTTCTATTTCATTCGAGTAGAGATAGTTTCTACCGTTGGAACCGAACGACCAACAAAAGCGGACATATCCGTCGTATTGGTAGAGATTCTTGAAATCGTCTCGCCCTATCCATCGTTTTTCATCCTTGTATTTGCCCTCGACTGCATCCTGGAACAGACGTATCGGGATCGGGTCTATGTCGTTTACGTGGAAGAACTTCCACTTGCCTGTAAGCATTGCCGCGTGTGTTACTGCACATCCTCCCGCGAAAACGTCGTAGAAATGTGTGGCAGGGGGGAGTATGTCTACGATTCTTTCCGCTATGGAATTCTTACTTCCTTTGTATGGTAGCCCATAGTTCATTCGGCGTTCCTTTCTGCATCTCGTTCCATTTTTCTACTTGTTCCTCTGGTATGTAGAGTCTTTCGTATACTTTCACTTTTTTTTTGCCCAAGAGGGATCGTTTCTCTGTTTCAAATACTTTAATCATTTTCATCCTCCGTCGTTGCGGTCGCTGCCTCCACGAGGTAGAAGCACGAGGGCGTGTGAC
>JABUUR010000051.1 GCA_021443065.1 Fibrobacter sp. | reverse complement strand
TCGCATGATCTCGCGTGAGCCGAAAGTCCTGCGCGAAGCGCAAGGACTGGTAAGGCGAAACCAAGAGCATGCTTGCATGATCTCGCGTGAGCCGAAGGTCCTGTACCTCAGTCACCCTGGAACCCTGCAAGGGTGATAGGGTCTAGTTTCGGTCATGGGTCTGCATAGGAGTGTTATGAGAACCTTGTCGTGTAGAATTTTTTTCCTGCTGGTGGTAATGGCCGTACCTTTTGTCGGTTGCGGTTCCGACAAGGTTTCTGCGTCCGATGGTGAAACCTCGCCTTCGGAAAATTCATCCAGTTCTGCAGACAAACTGCCGGACAGTTCTGCGTCTGAATCGCGGTCTTCGTCTGCAACGGTTCCGCTTTCATCGTCTGCGGCGGAATTGCAATCATCGTCTGCCGGACTTTCGCGGTCTTCGTCTTCAGTTGAATCACCCGCATCTTCTTCAATGGATTTGCCCTTGTCGTCATCTGCGGGGGATTCCATAGGCAATGCATCGGACATCTGGTATTTTGGCGATAACGACGGCGTATGCGAAAAATGCGATAACTATGCTGCGCAAGACCCGATTCTAAACGACCGCGGCGGCTCAGGCTCCATTACCACCTACGGCAGTATTACAGACAAAGAAACTAGCCTGGGCGGAGCCTGCAATTATGGACAAACGAATATACAGTACTACGCCGCCATACACGTCAATGTTTCCAGCGGAGACAATCAAGGGCCCTGGAACGGGGGCCTTGCCTGCGGCGGATGCGTTCGCGTAAAGGCAAGGACGCCTGAGGGCTGGAAACGGGTGACGGTCCGCATTACGGACCGCTGCCCCGACGAAAGTTGCGGCGTGGACTTGGGCGGCGCACCGGCAAACGACATCATGGGCGGTACGGTGGGCCGCTACTACGGCGAATGGGAATTCGTTTCCTGCGAAGGTGTGGAGGGCGTTTGGGGCGACTCTACCAGCATCTGGGTTAAGGAAGGGGCCGGCCCCTACTGGAGTATTATCCAGGTCCGCAACCCCAAGGATGCCGTGACCGGAATTTCCATTGCCGTCGATGGAGCCTCTGCAGAACCTCTCAAGTATGCCATCGAGGCGGAAAATTTCTGGACTGTTCCCCAGTCCGTCTTGCAGTCGGACAACGAAGTCGATGTTATCGTCGACTATCGCACTGGAATCCCGGACACCTTGCGAATCAAGGGCTCTGACCTCACCAAGGGCGAAGCGAATTATTATTTGTAAAACTACTGGATTTATGTCATCCCGGCGCTCTCTAACATGTCATCCCGGCGCTCTCTAACATGTCATCCCGGCCCCCGCGCCGGGAACTGCAAAAAAAGATCCCGGTTCAAGCCCGGGATGACAGCGGAAGGGGAGATCCCGGTTC
>JABUUR010000410.1 GCA_021443065.1 Fibrobacter sp. | reverse complement strand
TAGGTGTAGTTTTCGCTTACGCCCAAGGCGTCGAACACCTCCTTGGAAGCCTGGCCGCAGTAGTTGGAAGGCACTTCGCCAAGCCATTCCTGGCCAGCGTTATCGAGAACGAGGAGCGCGCGGGGAGCCACCATGCTTACCAGCATGTGCTGGTCGAAGGGGAGCGTATTTTCCTTGCCGTCGTAGTTCTTGAAGCTGGTACGCATCCAGTTTCCTTCGGATCCTGCACTGTTCAAGCCCTGCACAAACTGCTTGCCCTTCTGCTTGTTGACCTGGGCACCCACACGCCAGAGGGATGCGCCACCGGAGCCTGATTCCTGGGGGATGGTGAGGGCGATACGAGCGTCGAAGGCACCCACCGCCAAAGAGCCCTTGCCCCAGCGGGAGCAACCCGTCATGGCCAGGTGGTGCACGTCGATACCTGCTTCGGGAGTCTTTTCCAGGGCGTCAATCAGGCGGCTCACGCCCCAGGCCCAAGCCATAATGGTGCCCGCCTCGTGGTTGGAACCGTAGATGTCGTAGAACTTGCCCTGGCCGCGGTTGGATTCCGGGGCGACGTTGTCCGGGTTGAAAACGATCTGGGCGATGTCCAGGCCGGAAATGGAGTTGCCCAGGCTTCCGCAGCTGTTGCCCATCATGCCCCCCCCAAAGCCGATCAGCGCGGGCTTCGGGTTGTCCTTTGTGCCGGCATTGCTGATGTCCACGGTAAAGGATGCGGACTTGCCCTTGTCGGTCACCTTCACGGTAAAGGTCTTTCCCGAAATGGAACCTTCCACCTTTTCGGGATTCCTGGGCTTTGTTCCGAACATGAGTTTTTCGTACATGGCGCCGATTTCTTCGCGACGGCACTTCCACTGGTCCTTTGTGGAAATCACCGTACCGTCCAGCATCTTGAACGGATCTGGAAGTTTGGCGTTATTGACGCTGGAAGGAATCTCGCCGATCTGGCATTCGTCCCGGTAGTCTTCCTTAAAGGCGGGGGCGGAGGCCACAGGCACGCTGCTGGAACTTTCCACCGCAGGAACCTGGGAGCTGGAGGAAACAGGGGCTTCGCCACTGGATACAGGCGCATTTGCGCTGGAAACAGGCACGTTCCCGCTGGACCCCCCCTCCATTCCGGAACTTGAACCGGCGACCATATCGGAACTTGAACCCGCCAGGCCTTCTTGGGAGCTGGAACCAGGAATCGGTTCGTCGGGTGGCAGCGTAGCCTCGGAATTGGAACTCAATTCCACGGGGGTTTCGTTTACGGGATTTTTATCGTCGCTGCAGGCGGAAAACACGCCAAACGCAGCCAAGGCCACAACGGCCATGATTTTTGTTCTCTTCATTTATAACCCAAAACAACCTCATCCCAACCATTTGAGATTGAGGTACCAATAATTTAAT
>JABUUR010000204.1 GCA_021443065.1 Fibrobacter sp. | reverse complement strand
TACGCTCTCGGAGCCCATTTTGGGAACCAGGCTCACTTCCAGCTGGTAACCCGCGATTCTATCGATTTGGACCTGGATTTGTTTATCCAGGCTTTCAAGGAACGCTACAACGAAGATTCCGCCAACTTCCTCATGAACGACTCCGTGATTTTCCAGACCTTGACCGACCTTTCCCAGGCCCGTCAGGCCGAAAAGGTTAAAAAGGATAGCCTTGCCGCCGAAGCCAACAAGGCCGCCGGCGAAGCATTCCTCGCCCAGAACAAGACCGCCGCAGGCGTCGTCACTACTGCGTCCGGCCTCCAGTACAAGGTGATTACCGAAGGTACCGGCGCAACTCCTGAAGACGGCCACATTGTCAAGGTCCACTACACCGGCACCTTGCTGGACGGCACCAAGTTCGACAGTTCTGTCGATCGTGGCGAACCTCTGGAATTCCCCATTTCCGCTGTTATTCCGGGCTGGACCGAAATGCTCAAGCTCATGAAGGTTGGCGAAAAGGTTACCGCATGGATTCCTAGCGATTTGGCTTACGGCCCCCGCGGTCGTCCCCAGATTCCTGGCAACAGCACTCTCGTGTTCGAAATGGAACTGATCGACACCCACGCTGTGGAAGCCGCCCCTGCAGAACCCGCCAAGGAAGAAGTCAAGCCTGCCAAGGCCGAAGAAAAGCCCGCCGCCAAGCCTGCTGCAAAGAAGGCTGCTCCCAAGGCCGCTCCTAAGGCCGAGGCAAAGCCCGCCACTGAAGCCCCTGCCGCCGCTCCGGCCCCAGCCGCTCCCGCTGCCGAGGCTCCTGCCGCCGCACAGTAATAGTTTCACTTAGAAACCGTGGTTTCAAGATTCTCCGACTATGGTCGGGGAGTCTTTTTTTTATTTTGCTGTAAGAAATGACATGCAAGGGGCTTTGTCCCGTTTAATATTGAGGAATAAGTGATTCGTTTTATTTTTTTGTCTATTGCCATTGCCATAAGCCTGATGGGCTGTAACGAAGAATCAAAAATCCAGGCTCTGAAAAACGAGGGGGATGCCCTTCGGGCCAGAATAGACTCCCTGTCTATCGAAATAGAAAAAGCGAAACATTTGCCCGAAAAATGGACTATAAAAAGCGACACCGTGCAAAGGGGTGATGGCTTGTTCCAGGTCCTTAAGCATATGGAAATCAACGAGAAGGAACGCGGCAAGATTGTGCTTGGCATGCAGGATAGTGCGGACCTTGTGACCCTTCGGGTTGGCCAGGTTTTCTATGTCGCCCTGGATTCTGCAAATAGCGTTCAACGTTTTCGGTTTGCCCAAAATCCGGCGGTCATTCATGTTATGTCCAAAATGGATACAGGCTATGTGTACAGCCGCATCGAAAAACCGGTGACCCGTACGATTTCCATTTACGAAGGAGCC
>JABUUR010000290.1 GCA_021443065.1 Fibrobacter sp. | reverse complement strand
AAAGCATTACACGCTTGCTTTTCAAAAATGAAGGAATGATGCAAGGGGGCAAGGCCCCCGGCAACCTATGCAAAAAGACTCGCCTTTAGGTGGGTCTTTTTTTAAAGGAAGAAGCCGGGATGGAAGAATGGCTGAGGTCCCGGCTCCCCGGATCAAGTTCGGGTATTAGAGATCCCGGCTCCCCGGATCAAGTCCGGGGCAGGCTTAGGCCGGGATGACAGGCTATAATGATGCAAGGGGGCGTGGCCCCGGCAACCTATGCAAAATGACTCGCCTTTAGGTGGGTCTTTTTTTAAAGGAAGAAGCCGGGATGGAAGAATGGCTGAAATCCCGGCTCCCCGGATCAAGTTCGGGGCAGGCTTAGGCCGGGAGGACATTCAAGTGGGGGACTGTGCAAGGGAGATCCCGGGGCAAGCCCGGGATGACAGGCAAGAAGAGGCCGGGATGACAGGGCGGGGAGCGATGAGATCCCGGGGCAAGCCCGGGATGACAGCAAAAAACTATTCCTTGAAGTAGTCTTCCTGCTGCAAGATGTCGAATAAAGTCGGGAATATGGGGCTTGTCAGGTTGAGGCAATACTTTCGGGCGTCGGGCCGGATTTTCTTGATAAAGCGGGCGTCCAGCATAAAGCGGATCCGCCTGGAAATTTCGCTGTTGGTTTCCTTGAAAATGGGCTGGATGTCCGATGCCTGGAAAACCACCTTGTCCACGGCCACGTTCAAAATGCGCGCCACGTCTTTTGTGATTTGCCCGTTCTTGTAGGCCAGCGAAACCATGGGTCCGAAAATCTTGTTTTTCACATAATCGACATCGGTGAGCTGTTGCACTTTTTCGATTTCCTGGGCAAGGCCCTTTAGCATGTAATCGCACCACTCGCAAACAGACGCGTCACTCAAGTTGTCGGCGCGGTTCAGAAGCCTGTAATATTCCTGACGGTTGGAGCAGAAAACCGCCGTAGGGTTTACAATGTGGCTATGCCTGAAATTGAAAGCCTTCAAGAGCATGGCGTAAGTCAAAAGCCTGGCCGTTCTGCCGTTGCCGTTTGCAAAGGGGTGGATCCACACAAAACGGTGGTGGGCCACCGCAATTTTCAGAAGGTCGTATTTGGGAGACACTTCCCTGTTGATAAATTCCACAAAATATCTCATCTGCCCGGGGACGGACTCCGCGCCGGGAGGTTCGTGGCTGGAATTCTGGATGTAGACCGAGGTAGCCCTGTAACCGTCAAGATCATCGCCCTCCCTAGTTAAACCTTCAACCACTAGGGCATGGAGCTTGAAAATGAAGGCCTCGTCTATGGCGATTGACGTATTTTCCACATACCATCTTTCGATAAAGTCGATGGCCTTTTCGATGTTGGATATTTCCTTCAATTCCTCTGTGAAATTTGCATTTTC
>JABUUR010000041.1 GCA_021443065.1 Fibrobacter sp. | reverse complement strand
CAACTCCGAATTCTGCCCCCGCTATATGCTGGACGCCGATGACCTGGAACATATTGGCCGTCGTCTGGAAGGAAAGATTGTCCTGATCTGCTCCGTGTCCAACCATGAACGCAGCCGCAACGACTATGCCATGCGCAACATGATTCTCGCCCGCGCCGCCAAGGACAATGGTGCAGAACGCGTGGTCCTTGTGGAACCCGACCTGTTCTACTCTGCACAGGACCGCGGCCCCCATCGTGTAGGCGAATTGGAAAAGGACCGCCCCGATATCGACCTCAAGAAATTTGACGGACAGGCTTTCACTAGCCTCCTCTATGCAGAACTCCTGAAGAAGTCCGGCGTGGATGCCGTGGTGACTTGCCACAATCACTCTATCAAGGTCCAGAACCTTTTCAATGATATTTTCGAAGGCCACTTCCACAACCTGATTCCCACGGATGTGTACGCTCACTATATCAAGAACAGCAACTTCGTCCAGACTGGTAAGGACGGCAACAACCTGGTGATTGTCTCTCCGGACAAGGGTGCGCGCCCCTTCATGAACGCTGTTTATGATGCCCTCCAACTCCCCGAATGCAAGCGTGTGGTGATGGACAAGGTTCGTACCGGCGAACGCGAAATCTCCATGACATTCAACCCGGAACTTTCCGACATCAGCATCGACGAGATCGCGGGCAAGGACGTTATCGTATTTGACGACATGGTCCGTACCGGCACCACCATCGTGCAGTGCTGCGAACACATCAAGAAAGGGAACCCCAACCGCGTATGCTTCGGTGTCACCCACTTCCACACCAGTGCCGAAGCCCGCGAAAAGCTGAACAGCCCCGCTATTGACGAAATCCTGACTACCTCCACTCTCCCGGATATCATGAACCGTGACTGCCAGGGTCGTCTTCGCAAGAAACTTACCATCCTGAAACTGGGTAAGTATATTGCCCGCCACATCATGCAGATGTACGGTCTGGACGACGGTCGCTTTGAACGCGATTTCTACAAGATTGACATGTCTTCCAAGAATCCCCGTTGGCCGCCCCAGCAGTTCTAATTTACCTTGAGCGACTTGGTAAAAACAGGAATCCTCTCCGTAGAGGATTACTACTATATCGAACGAAACATTGTCCCTATGAACGATAGGGGCATCTTTCGTGCCATGCCCTTGACCGAAGGGGATGCTCCTTTTTTGAAGCCCATGGTAAAAAAGGAAAGATTCGCCAATTACATATCCTTCTTGTTCGACTATCAGGATGTCTGCGGAAGAATCGTCTACACGAAAAAGGATTACAGCCACTTGTTCTCCGCATTTTCCGTCAGCCTATTCCCCCGCGAAGATCAGTATGACGAGGCCCACCTTTTTGACGTATGCAGGCTTATTTCTCAAAAGCTGCAGGCCAATGTACAGCT
>JABUUR010000414.1 GCA_021443065.1 Fibrobacter sp. | reverse complement strand
CTCCGCTGATAACTGAAAACCAATAACTGAAAACCATTTACTCTCGCCTTGGGGCGTAATCGGCACTGTGTGCCTCCAGGATGACAATCCCAGAGTCATCCTGGCTACCGCACAGGCTGCAACACACTTAGGAACTTGTTCATTAGTGTGGCTGGCTCCCGTATGGGGAGGATCCATGGTAAAAAGGAGAACCCGGGTCAAGCCCGGGTTGACAGCAAATGTTAAGTCCGAATTTCACCAACCACCGATCACCAACCACCAACTACCAATCACCGTTCAGTGTCTTCAGGCTGGCCCGTTTCAATCGGTCGTTGAGGGCCATTCCCACCCCTACGTTTGGGATTTCGTCCACCAGAATCAAATCGTATTCCGGCAGGTCCAGATCGTGCATATAGGCGTACAATTTTGCGGTGGCTTCCAACATGTCGCCTTTTTCGGACAAGTTCAGCGTGGCAGGGATGGGGCCATCTGTATTTCCGAAGGCTATGCGCACGGTGTTTTTGGGAAGGCTCGTTCCCGCGGGTACTTTGCCGTAGAACAAGGGAACCTGGGGGCGGTAGTGGGTGTCCATCTGGCCGGGGGCTGCCATGGGCTGGCCCGGCTTCGAGGTGGATTCCTTGATGGCCACTTTTCCTAGAACCCTTTCCACCATTTCGGGGGTGATGGCGCCGGGGCGCAGCACGGTGGGGATTTCACCCACCAGGGAGATGATGGAACTTTCCACGCCCACGTCGCAGGAGCCTCCGTTTACGATGCCTGCAAGGCCTCGGTCTGCCAGTTGGTCGGCCACGTGCTTTGCGGTGGTGGGGCTTACGTGCTTGAACAGGTTTGCGCTGGGTGCCGCCAGGGGGACGCCTGCCTTGCGGATGATTTCCTGCGCCATAGGGTGAGCCGGAAACCGTACCGCCACGGTGGGGAGGGCGCTGGTGCAAAGGTCGGGGATGCAATCCTTCTTGGGTAGAATCAGCGTCATGGGGCCGGGCCAGTAGGATTGCGCCAGTTTGTAGGCCGCCTCGGGAATGTCCTTTGCTACGTCATTCAGTTGTGCGATATCGCAGATGTGCACAATCAGAGGGTCGAAGGTGGGGCGCTCCTTGATGGCAAAGATTTGCGCAAGGGCCTTGGGGTCGTAGGCGTTTCCTGCCAGGCCGTAGACGGTTTCGGTAGGTATTGCCACCACCTGGCCTTCTGCAAGGAGGCGCGCAGCTTCGTCAACATTTGTCCAGGGCGGGAATTTCATAGCGCACTGCAATATAGAAAAGTAGGTGGTAGTTGGTAGCTTGTAGGAAGCTGGTAGTGTTGAGGTTGATTTTCAAATGTAAGGTGAATAGATCCCGGGTCGGTGCAGAGTAGATCCCGGGTCAAGCCCGGGATGACAATGAGGGACGGAGGTCCCGGGTCAAGCCCGGGATG
>JABUUR010000278.1 GCA_021443065.1 Fibrobacter sp. | reverse complement strand
GTCCGTCGAAGCTTGCAAGAAGAACGCCGAATGGGTTGACGCAAACACCTAATCCAGGTATTTGTGAGTCCCTATTGGGTTCCTACGCGGGGGTAGCTCTCGCAGCGCGGTTTGCCGTCAAAGGTGAACCGCTTTTTTATATTTGCACAAAAAACAGCATGGAGTTCCCATGGTAAAAATCAACGGAAATCCGGTGGACGCAGCGGGCAAGACAGTTGCCCAGTACCTTTCCGCCACCGATTTTGACATCAAACGTATCGCCGTAGAAAGAAACGGCGACATAGTCCCCAAGTCAAAGTACGAGGAGACTGTTCTCTGTGACGGCGACTCCGTAGAAGTCGTGAGCTTTGTGGGCGGAGGCTGATTTATGGAAACCTCTGCGGAACAAGTGCGCACTCCTCCCTCTAAAGAGCAGCTGCTGGCGGCCCTCGTCCAAAAGCAGGGGAGGTGCGTTGTGGAAAAACTGCAACGCTCCACCGTGGCTATATGCGGTTTGGGCGGTCTGGGTTCCAACATCGCGGTCTCCCTCACCCGGGCGGGTGTGGGCAAGCTGATACTTGTAGATTTCGACTGCGTAGACATTACCAACCTGCAACGGCAACAGTACAAGATTACCCAGGTGGGAATGCCCAAGGCCATTGCCCTGGTTGAAAACCTTCGGGAGATTTCCCCCTACGTAGAACTTGAGGCCCATTCGGAACGCATCACCGAGAGTAACGCCGCGGACCTTGTCGCCAACGCCGACGTCGTTTGCGAAGCCTTCGACGTGGCCGAAAGCAAGGCCATGCTAGTGAACCTGTTGCTGGAGCATTTTCCGCAGAAGTACCTGGTGGCAGCCTCCGGCATGGCGGGTTTTGACAGCCTGAACAGCATAAGGACCCGCTCCATCACAAAACGGTTCTACCTCTGCGGTGACAGTGTTAGCGACGTTAATGCTGGAATCGGGCTTGTGGCCCCGCGGGTCATGGCCTGCGCCGCTCATCAGGCCCAGACCGTCATCCGCCTCCTCTGCGGTATGGAACAGTAAAAACTCGCACCGGCCCCTGCTCTATGTCATCCCGGGCTTGCCCCGGGATCTCCGCTGTTCTGTCATCCCGGGCTTGCCCCGGGACCTCACCCCGCATTGTCATCCCGGGCTTGACCCGGGACCTCACCCCACAATGTCATCCCGGGCTTGCCCCGGGACCTCACCCCACAATGTCCTCCCGGCCCCTCTTGCTGTCATCCCGGTCCCCGAACCGGGAGCTCCGCTGTTCTGTCATTCCGGTCTAAGCCTGCCCCGGACTTGGTCCGGGGAGCCGGGATCTCCGTTGCAGCTTGTCATCCCCGGCTTGCCCCGGGACCTCCGTTGCAGCTTGTCATTCTATATTTAAATTAGGTTAAAATTAAACAAAAAGAAAACCGCAGAGCTGG
>JABUUR010000307.1 GCA_021443065.1 Fibrobacter sp. | reverse complement strand
CCGGAGTGTAAACGGTGGCTTGTAAACGGCGACTTGTAAACGATGACTTGTCATCCCGGCCTAAGCCTGCCCCGGACTTGATCCGGGGTGCCGGGATCTTAAAAAAGTTTATCACCAGCCACTCACCGGCTTACTTTCCGCCCACTTGAAACAGGGCGAATTCCATCTGGAAAACCTTGTCGCTTCCTTCGTCTTCTTCGGCGATAAGCGCGATTTCCTTGCGGAAAGCGTTGATACGCTCCACGATACGTTCGTAACCTTCCTGGCTGATGCCCAGAGTGAGGCCCGAAATATGCCGTTTGCTGGGCGAATCCCGGTCGATGGAATCGGCACCCATCTTAAGGCATTTCTGGTGGTAACCCCGAAGAGCCATCTTGGAGGTGCGATCCCCGGTGGTAATGGCGTTTTCACTTAGAACGTAGTTGCCGTTTTCGTTCTTTTTTATGAGAAGGCACTCTTCCAGGAGTTTTACGGATTGCTTGGCCTCTTCTACGGAAATGCTTGGGTTTACCCGCTTTGCCAAGGCCGCGTAATCACCGTCAAAACCGAACATGCCGATGAGGCTTCGAATAAACAGGTGACGGGGGTGGGAGTACACCATGTATTGCGCGTGCCCGAGGATGTGCTGTTTTTCTGAAAAGCGAACCACCTTGAGGATGGATTGCATTTTCTGGAATGCCTCGTCACGGTCGTCGGAGGTTTCGGCCTGGTTGAATTCCACCAACGCGATAAAAAATTCCGTTTCGTGCTTGCCTAGGCGAAGCCCGCTTGCCACCTTGGGAATACTTTGGGTGGAAAGATTTTTTTCTCCGTTCATGACTCGGCTTATAAAGTCCTTTGCCTTAAAACCGATTTTATCAGAAAAAACACGGAGGGAGAAAGCGGGATTGGCTTCCTTCTTCTGGTTGTAATAGTCCTTCAAAAATACACGGTAGTCCATGTATTCAAAGACTTTTTTCTGCTTTTTCGGTTCAGTCATGCCATAAATGTAAAAAAACTGCGTACAAAATGGGGTGAGGCTTGCTATGTTAGCGTTGTCTGTGAACAACGGTAAATGAGGGCTGAAAAATAAAGATATGGCAGGAATCCTTTTATGAACCTAAATTTTATGCGTACCGGACTAAATCGGCAATGAAGCCCCGTTGTCTGGGAATGGGTAAAATATGGGAAAAGGTGTATGGGTATGTTCCTCGTGGGGCAAGTTTTTAGCGTGTGCAGTTGTAGGATGCACATTCGGCTTGTCCCATGCCGCGTTGTCTCCTTCTGAAGTGGTAACACTTCCAACGGATGTGAATGTAGGGGGAGGAGACGTAGTGGGTTCCCAGCTCATCGGGGCTACATACAATGCAGGGAAGGGCCCTGGAGTGTGGATTGTGGCCGACGGCGGTTACCGTCTGTACCACAACGGCTCCCT
>JABUUR010000269.1 GCA_021443065.1 Fibrobacter sp. | reverse complement strand
TAAATTTTCTTGGCAAGACTTGCGTCTTCCTCGCTGCGGAACACGGGGCAGGTATGGGTGTTGGGGTTCAACAGTTCAAAGTCTGCGGCACCCATGGTAAAGTGCCTGCGCCTGTCGTCCAGTTCGGGCACATTCTTCAAGAAAAAGGCAAAATCCCCCGGGGCGTCGCTTTGCAATAGGGTCAACAAGCAGAACTTGAACATTTTGTGAACATTGGGGAAAAGCCCCTCCTTGTTTTCAAAGTCGTAGAGGGAGTGGAGCAGCCCCTTGGTGGCCAGCTCCCCAAAGTAAACCTTGGTGCTGTCGTCGGTGGCAATGCCGCTGGGGCACACGAACCCGGCAGAACCGTTCGCGCTGCGTAGATTGTAGTTCAGCTCGGCAAAAAGGGCATAAAGGTTCACATCGCCCGTGCCCGTGAGTTTGAAACGGCAATCCTCGAAATCCTTGTAATGCACAAAGGAACTGGTGGCTTCGGAGTTGTGCACCGCATGCTTAAAGTCACCATAGACCTGTCTACAGAAGTCGTCGCCCGCAGCCAGATTTTCAATCATCTTGTCGCGTTTGGCCTTGTTGGTGGCTTCTGCAATTTCGGGAATGCGCTGGGCAAAAAATTCCTTTTCCTGCAGCTTGATGCGGTCCCAAGGCGGGTTTCCCAGCACGCAGTCAAAGCCCCCTTTCTGGAACACTTCGGGGAACTCCACGGGCCAGTGGAAAAAGCGGTATTCCTCGCTCAGGCGAAGGGCCAAATCACGGATTCCCGGTTTCTTTTCTTCCACCCCTTTCAGCACGTCAAAAACATCTTCGCTGGTGGGTACCAGGGCAATGTCAACCTTGTTTGCAAAGAATGCGGCCGTGTACAGGTCGCAGGCCATCTTGTTCTTTAGGTATGTGGCATCCTGCGTCAACTGATCATAGAGTTCCCGCTTGCGTTCCTCGGACTTTATGTCGTCATTGGGTAGGGATTCTATCTTTTTGGTGAGCCTTATCAGCTGCTCATTGGAAATTTCCGCAGTCCTATCCAAAAGGCTTATCTGGGCGGGGCCCGCCTGCATCTTGTTGCTGTTCTTTGCCGCCGTGCATACGGCCTTGTCGTCGCCGGTAAGGGGGGCGTAGGCGGCTGCGGGTATTCCCTTCTTTAGCACATTCAAATCGAACACCCCCACCAGGGAGTTTCCGCACTTGATGTGGTGATTCAAAAACTCCAGGGGCTTGCCGGGCTCGTAGCCTTCCAGCCAAAGGGCGGTGCGGGCAAGTTCCACGGCCATGTCGTTGAGGTCCACGCCATAGATACAGTTGGTTATCACATCGCGCAGGGCCTTGCGGTAGCTTTCGGCAGTGGCATCCATACCGCTTTTCTCGTTGCGGATTTCGCTGAGTTTTTCGGCCAGTTTACGGCTGCCTGCCAGCAAAAAGTGGCCC
>JABUUR010000228.1 GCA_021443065.1 Fibrobacter sp. | reverse complement strand
CAGGCAATGTTCACAAAGAAGAACAGCCAAATGCAAATGTACTTGTAATTGAAGATTTCCTTTTTGAGCCTGATGGGTTCCACATTCTTACCCTTGTAATTAATGGGGAACTTTTTAAAGAGGAAACCGCACACCACCAGGGGAACCAGGTAAATGGCCGTAAGAATGAAGAACACCTTGTCGATTTCGTAGTTGGACGTAAGGTAGGTGTAAAGGGGGCTGGAAATGGTCTTGGCAAGCCCGAAGGACAGGATGGCGATGGAGCTAGCCACCGCCTTGTTATGCCTAAAGTAGAGCATCAGGGTCTTGATGGGGGCCACGTAGCCAAGGCCGCAGGAGATGCCGAAAAGAACGCCGTAGGAAGTGTAGAACAGGGGTTCGCTCTTGATGGCGCAGGCGTATCCGCTGCCCATAAAGCCAAGCACATAGAAGACAATGGAGATGATGTAGGTTTGCTTGGGGTTTTTCTCTACGAACTTGCCCATGAAGGCGGCACTGAGACCCAGGAACAGAATGGCCAGCGAAAAGGCGAAGGACATATCATGATTTAGGCAGGCCTTGACCTGCTCGGAAAGCAGGCTCCAGGCGTAAACTTGTCCGATGCAAATGGAAAGGAATATGGTGGAAATGACCGCTCTGAATTGTAGGATTCTCATGATGAAATCAAATATAGAAAATCTGCCCTGAATTGCAAGTTTTTCTATACCTTCATTTTACGGCACTGTGATAACCGTCTATTTTTTCAATTTTACGGCAAAAGTAAGAAGGGCGGAGGTTGCTACCGAAAGAACGGTAGGTCCAAAATAATCTATGCAGGTGTTCACAGCGATTTCGTAGACGACAAAGCCCGCAGCCCAGGCAATCATATTCCAAATCCAAAAGCCCTTTTGGTCGAGACGTTCGCCGACGAAGAAATAAGAAACCAGCAGAACAGAAGCCATGGGGGCAAAGACTGCCGCTATAAGGTAGAGGAAACCGATATAATGGTCCACGATGCCCCATACCGCAAGGGCGGCACTAAGGCTGCAAGCCAGGATCCCCGCAACCTTAGGATTCAAATTGCCCAGGATTGCCTTGGCCGATTCGCCAGCCGAGTTCGCCGCCAGGAAATTCGTCGTCACCGTGGATAGTGCCACGATAACGACTCCGGGAACGCCTATACCCGCCAAAAGGATCGCCTTGGCAATATCGACTCCAACCCCCAGCGATGAAATTTGCAGTCCGATGAAATACATCCAGAGGCTGGCCATAGTATAGGCCACCGCCGACGCGGCAGTTGCGGCAACAGGCTTTTTTGCATCCTTGGTATAGTCCGAAATGACCGGCAGCCAGGACAATGGCATGGCAATGGAAATTTCGAAAATTCTCCAGAAGCCAAAGGATTGTGTCGGAGCGACGTTGGGCGACAACGGACCCGCCG
>JABUUR010000522.1 GCA_021443065.1 Fibrobacter sp. | reverse complement strand
TTGCCGTCGGTATAAATCAGTTTTCCATTGCTTGCTGAAAAATCTTCGTAGGCCATGCGTGCTTCGTTCTTGAAGTTTTCCGGCTTTACCAAAGAAAATACGATGCAGGGTATTCCGGCCTCTATCAGCAAAGTGGCAAGGACTAGACCGTCGCCACCATTGTTGCCTCCGCCCACAAAGACGGCTACAACGGATTTTTTGTTGCCTAGGATTTCCCGCGTCTTTTTGTAGAGGGCTGCTCCCGCTTCTTTCATCAGGCTGTAGCCTGCCTCTACGGGGCTTGAGAAACCCTTATTCTTCGTGTTGAATAACTTGGTTTCGCTATCCAAATTCCGCATGGAGTCTGCGGAAATCATGGGGGTGCAACCGTGGGGAATCATTACAAAATCCAGTAACTGACGCCCAGGCTGAATTTCATCATTTTGGCACCGTGCATGCTGATGAATGTGTACGGGTCGCCAAGGTCGTCGTCACCCGGGGTGGTTACATCAGGGAACAGTTCCATGAATCCCATGTAGAATTTTGCATCTATGTTGAGGCCGCCCACAATGTTGTAACCCAAGCCTGCAGCAAGGCCGATGTTGAAAAATCCTTGTTCTGTGCGTTCCTCTAAACCCAAAGCTCCGGCCGCAGCGTTTATGATGGCCCCGCCAAAGGTGCTCTTATCGGCCATGGGGGGAATGTCGGAATCGTTCATCAAGTTCAAAACGACCTGCGCGCCAACCGTTGCGTAAAGTTTGTCAAAGAAAACGGCTCGCAACATCAGGGGGATTTCTAAATCCATGGATGTATAGGAACGTTCTTTTTTGAGTACCTTGTGGCTGGTGGAAATGTAGGCGAAGTTTACTTCGGGAACGAAATAGACTCCCTTTACCAGACCCATCCGAAGCATTATGCCTGCGTCAAAGCCGATTCCCGCTGGACTACCACTCATATTGTCGTCGGGATCTTCAAACCCGTACATCCTTCCGTAATCAAAGGCGGCCTTTACGCCTGCGCTCCACTTGGAATCGTCGGTTGCAAATGAAAAACTGGTTGCCAGCAAAATGCAGGCGAGGGTTGCGAAAATCTTTTTCATGTTCATTCCCTGGGTTTTCGTTTTTGTCCCAATACCATTTAAGTCTTGTAAAAATAGCATTCGGCGGTTTGGGAGGCTTGTAAAAACTTGATAATAACATGAATTGACAATGAAATTCGTCGGTTGTAAGTAAAAATTACCCTTTTCTAACATTTTGTCTTGACAAGTTAGCCGTGGCTTACTAAATTTAGACGAGACTAACAAATTGAGGCGGCCATGGAAAATGATCATGTAAAACTGAGCCAAAGCCTGGAAGATTACCTGGAAATGGTACACATGCTCCGTTTGGCTCACGGAATTGCCCGGGTAAAAGACATTGCCTCGGCATTGCAGGTGAAAATGCCC
>JABUUR010000268.1 GCA_021443065.1 Fibrobacter sp. | reverse complement strand
TGCATCGAATATTACCACGAGGCCCGATTCGGAAGGCTCAGTGGAAAAGTCATAGACGAGCAGGGCAATCCCGTAAAGAACGCCGAGGTCATCCTCGCAAAAGCCAGTGAGTACTACATCTCGGAAAACACGGTTAAAAGCACAACCACCGACGAAAACGGCGACTACGTCTTCAGAAAGGTGGTCTATTCCATCAAGACCTTCGACTACCCCACGTATGACCGCGACGCAGATTCCACCATCATCCAGGATGTGATTGAATATCCCGAATACCGCATTTTTGTGGAGAAAGGTTCGGAGCTTGGTGCAATTTTGTCCACATCGGCAGAGGAATTCGGGGTCTACGAAACGGGAGACACCCTAAACTTCTCTGTAGACGACATCCCGCTGGAAAAGACAAATGCAATCACAATTCCTTTCGACGAACTGAACCGGAAATTTTCTAACAACCTGCAAGCGGGCGACAAGATTTGCATTGGAAAAAGTGCAAGTTGCATCACCTTGACCAAGGCTGACCTAAGTAAAGAAAATATCGTCATCGAAGGCGTTCCCAACGGCTCGTTCGAAGGAGTCTGCCGCATTCAAAAAGGCCTCGATTTCCCCGAATGCTTTAACACATCCGACCCCAAATGGAACTGGCTTTTCCAAGACAACCAGCAAATCACCCAGTACAGTTTGATACTGCCCGAGGGCGTGGCCGACTCCATCAAAAAACTCAAGGGCAACAGTCACCTGGATTCCCTGATTGTTTTTGAAAGCGATTCGGCAGCAACTCCTTTGACCCTTTCCAAGGCTTACGCAGGCGGCTCCATGGGCGTGGGTACTTCCCTAAGTCCCGCCGCACAAGGTAACGACCGTATCCGCGAATATATGCAATCCAACCGCGAGCTAAGAACCATTGAAGGCCCCGTATTTGTGGACAGCAGCGTGGCCGTCAGTTTCGACTTCGCCTTCGACATGACCTTGGTGAACACGCACGAAATGGTCCTTGTAGACGCAACCTTCGAAGGCGAAGACAGCAGCAAGGTGGGGTTTGAAATCCGCAGTTGTAAAGAAGATGTGCAAAAACTTTGCGTAAAGATCTACAACGGTCTGGATTCCGCATCCAGCGACTCGGTGGAATACCTGGGCGAAAAACTTTTGGACGGCACAAGCCACAAGTTCGCCATGGCAATCCACAAAAAGCACCTGAACATCACCATCGACGGAAAAACCGTGCGAGACACCGACCTTAAGCTTGACGAAAATTTCTACAAGCCCGAGGATTTAAAGCTTGGAGCCGCCCCCATCACCCATTTCGTCTACTTTAGTTTCGGGGACTACATCCGTCAAAAGCAGGACGAAGGCTGGAGCCGCCTCAAGGCCTGGATGATAGCACACCAGACGGCGACGGTGTTTGGCGGTTAATATGATGCAAGGGGATCCCGG
>JABUUR010000147.1 GCA_021443065.1 Fibrobacter sp. | reverse complement strand
ACCGCGAACCCCTCCAAGGTTTTCGAGACCTTCAAGCGCGCCCGCAAGCTTCTGGGCGATAGCGTGGAACTGCGCATCCATAGCCACGACACCTGCGGTACTGGCGTCGCCCAGTACAAGGCCGCCATCGAAGGCGGCGCCGACGGTATCGACCTGGCACGCAAGCCCCTTTCCGGCGGTACATCCCAGCCCGACCTGTTCTCCATGTTCCACGCCCTCAAGGGCACCGACTACAAGCTCTCCCTCGGCGAAGACGGCATCGTGGACGACCACATCAAGGAACTGATGGATGCAAACAACGTAGCCGTGGAATGCCTCAAGGACTACAACTTCCCCCCCGAAGCCCGTCAGATTTCTCCGGACGTGATTTTCAGCCCCATGCCGGGTGGCGCTCTTACCGCCAACACCCTCATGATGCGCGAGACCAAGACCTTCCACCTGTACGACAAGGTGATCAAGAACATGAGCGAATGCGTGGCTCGCGGCGGCTTTGCCTCTTCCGTGACCCCCGTGTCCCAGTTCTACTTCCAGCAGGCCTACATGAACACCATCAACGAGAACGCCGGTCGTGATCGTTGGTTCAAGATGACCGAAGGCTACGGCAAGATGCTTCTGGGCTACCAGGGCAAGACTCCTTGCGAACCGGATCCGGAACTGGTGAAGATTGCCGCCGACCAGTTCGGCATGAAGCCCTTCGCCGAAGCACACCCCGGTGTGCAGTGCGCCGAGGAAATCCTGGAACCGGGTATTCCCGCCGCCAAGAAGCAGCTGGAAGAAAACGGTCTGCCTGTCACCGACGAAAACATCTTTATCGTCGGCTGCCTCCAGACCAAGGCCGGCAACAAGGGTATCGAATTCCTCAAGGGCAACCGCCACATCGGCGTTCCCAAGAAGGACCCCAACGCAGCCCCCGCCGTGGACACCAAGAACATGAAGGCAGGCCAGGCTTCTACCTACCGTATCGCTTTGGGCAACCAGAGCTGGGACGTGCAGGTCAGCACCCTGAAGTAATCCAGCATCGCTGGTCAGGGTTCGGCCGTTCTCGTTACACGCGAAAACCAGACGAAACTGGAGCAAAAGAAACCCCGCGGATTCAACCGTGGGGTTTCTTTTATGCAAGTCACACTTTTAGCAAGCCCGTGCACTTATGCACATGCGCTAGAACGTAAAGGTCTTGCCCGCAAAAATGTTGTACTGCATAAGGTCGCCAACAGTTACGCCACCGAAAAATCCCGTGGGGTGCCAGTAGGTAAGTTTCGTCGTGTTGGTCCAGTCGTCCGGAGAACCCGTGAACAACATGGCGATTTCAAGAGACAGAATTCCATACTGGCCTTGTTCACCAAGATGAGTTCCAAGCCAAACCGAGCCTGTGACATCGAAACCATTCTTGCCGTCAATATCATTGATTATCTCCAGTGTATCTAGTTCATG
>JABUUR010000006.1 GCA_021443065.1 Fibrobacter sp. | reverse complement strand
TCCAGCGGTTCGTCCTTTACGGAAATGTTCAATTGCAGAGCGTTTGCGCCCTGCTTCGCCTCCAGAATATAATCGCCCTTTGCCACCCCTTCGATGGAGACCTTGCCGTTTTTGTCCGCTTCGGCGGTGTAGGCGTTTTGGGAATCGAGGCTTGCGCTTTCCATGACCTTGACCTTCGCGTGCGCGGCGGGGGTCTTGTCGGCGTTGTAAATCTGTGCGGTAATGGCGTTGCCGGCTTCGGTGCCGGAGGGGCCGCCCCCTGCCGTGGAGGTACCTTCGGAACATGCGGAAAGGCCAAGGCCCAAAGCCATGGCTCCGGCGGTCAATGAAACGCCTTTGATCAGGAAGGGTGTTCCGCTGGACTTGCGCATATTCAAAAAATATAAATTTTCAAGAATCGTTTTCATCATTCCCCCTTCTTGGGCGGCTCAGAACCTGTGCAAGGGTCTTCCACCTTGTTGGAAAGGGGGAACATGGCGATGTTGAGGGCGTAAACCCGGTCCGCGCGCTCGCTCTTGCGGGCAAACTGCAACAGGCCACGGCGGAATTCTTCGATCTTGTGGCGGATTTCGGGCAGGTCCGATTCGTCGGCGGTAAAGACTACGCTGGAGACGTCCCGGTCGGCGGGCTTGTGACGGTCCACGGATTCCAGCGCAAGCTCCATGGTGCGCCTGTGGAAATCCCTGACGGCGGAACTCTTGACTTCGCCGCCGGTGCTGATAATCTGGTCTGTAATATTCCAGCCGCCGTTTCCGTCGGGGACGACAAGGCCCAGCTGTTTCAAGACGCCCAGCGCGTTACGCGCCTCGTCCTGTGAAATCGCCGGGGTAAGGCTTGCCGCCAGCTTGTTTATGTCGCTGGTGTCCTTGGAAATGCCGATAAGGGCCCGCAGGGCTGCACAGGCCCAGCTTCCGAAGTAGGAAAGTTCCGGCGTGGAAAGAATGCGGGTTTCCAGGGAGCGCAGCTCCATCAGGCGGTAATAAAGTTCAGAGAGAGCCTGTTTTGCCTTTGTCTTGTTGAAACGGTAAAGGGTCTTGAAATACTCGGCGCGACGGTCGTCCAGGCCGCAGAGGCGGATGAACACCGGCAACGTGCCCTCGTTCAGGTGGCCCTCTTTCTGGAATACGCGAACAAGCCAGGCCGGGTCCACTCCGGTTTTCTGGCCCAGATAGCGATAGGAGGTGAACGGGTTGTCCTTCTTGGTCTCGACAAACCAGTCTCTCAAAAATTCGCGGTACTCAAGATACTCTAATACTTCAGGCATATCTGTAATTTATACACCCAAAGATAAAAAAACATTACAAATCAAAGTGGCACTGAATATTTCGTTGCATTTTATTCAACACCATTTCGGGGCGGCTTTTTTGGGTGGGGGAAGCCTCCCCCTCGCTTCAGCCCGCAAGCGGTCTTCCGCTACCCCCTCGCCTAGGGGCA
>JABUUR010000481.1 GCA_021443065.1 Fibrobacter sp. | reverse complement strand
TTTCCGAAAGAACGTTCGCATATCCCGTTTTAGAATGATGTTTGATACGCGGCAGCACCGGCTCCCGCACTTGCGTTGTCATCCCGGCCTCCGCTAACATGTCATCCCGGCCTAAGCCTGCCCCGGACCTGATCCGGGGAGCCGGGATCTCTTTTTTATGCAAACGTGCTCCCTTTCGTGGCTGCACCTGTTTGTCGCAGCGCCAAATTTTTATAATTCTGAAAAAAAGGAGATATGCCATGGTAAAAAATTATGTTCAAGTGCGGCACTTTTGTTTACGGTGGTGATAGTCGGCTGTGCTGGCTCCAAGCAAGCGCTTCCCAATCATATTGACTTCAACAATACGGCTTCCGTAGACGCTTTCTTGAGCGTGGACGAAATCAGGACCATGGATTCTCTTGATGAAATTGGACGCAAGCTGGCGGGGCAGGATGCCGTTGCATGGGTCGCCTCCGACTCCATCCAGGTGGACTTGCCCCAAAAAACGCTGAAGGAACTTATCGGTTGGGTAGCCCAGGGTAACCTTGGGGATGGATACTGCATTTTTTACGGAAAGGATTCCTCCGGTTATTATCAGATTGCCCGTTATGATTTTTCTCCCGATGGAATGCGTCGCGCCTTGGCAAGGACGGAATTGCCGGATGGCGAAGTCTTTGAACTGGTGAAGATGAATGATTCTGCGTATACCGCCTTCAGGGGCTACGGCCTAGGCGAAAAAGTCAAGTACAACACCTATATTCTTGAAGAAAATGGACAATATGTATTTTACGCCTTCCCCGGCTCTACAAATGATTATGTTGTTCTTGGTGGCGGCATAAAACTCGCCCTGGGGGATTCCTCCTGGAAGGCGAAAGTCTTGCATAACGGCCCCGTGGTCATGGAATGGAATTCCGTCGCAGGAAACAAGGTGGTGAGGACGTCTTCTTTGGGTGATGTACCTAACGAGGTGGATTTTGCCCAGTATTACATTTATGAGCGTGCCTTGCCGGAGCAGTACATCAAGACCCGCAAGTATTTGATCGGCCTGCTTCGTAACAAGGACGGCAAGATGAATATCTTTGTTGTGAAATAAGGTGACGAAGGCTTACCGGCCCAATGTTTCACGGTAGTCGTGTACAGCCTCTTTGTAACTTGACACTGCCTTTGAAATGCGTTGGGCGATATCCTTTTGGCCTGCGTCGCTCATCATATAGGCTTCGTCTTCGGGATTGCTGATGAATCCGATTTCGTAGAGTACAGCCGGCATCAATGCGCCCACCAGCACCATGAACCCAGCCCCGCCGACACCGCCCGCCTGTCTGCGGATTTTACCGTTGTCCATGGATTTCAGCATTTCTTCGGTGAACATATAACTGTTCTGCTTGTACTTTTCCAAACGGGCTTCCAACTTGAACCATTCGATGGGGGAGAGTTCCTCCTTGGCGTTCTTTTCGCCGTAGAGGGTGG
>JABUUR010000490.1 GCA_021443065.1 Fibrobacter sp. | reverse complement strand
CGTTCCTTAAGGAGACGGGAATAGATGTCGTAGGCGCGTTCACCGCGTCCGGTGGTCTCGATGACGGTAGGGATGATCATTCATTAACCTCTTACTTGTTTTCTTCGGCAGCGTCGCGGATGCCGACGATAAAGTCTGCAGCCTTCTGGATGCGGAGTTCGTCGCGCAGACCGTTGATGCGGCCAGACTGGCGGAAGTGGTTCTTCAGGGATTCGAAGTCCACGTGGTATGCGTTCGCCATGGCCTGGAGACGTTCGTCGACCATAGCCTGGGTAGCCTTGAGTTTTTCTGCAGTGGCGACGAATTCGAGAATGCGATGCTTCTTGATTTCCTTGACGGCCTCGGGAGTAAGAACATTGATTTGTTCTTCGGTGGGTTCCACCACGTCCTTGTCGCTCTGGGCGTTACGGTTGATGGACCAGCGGATGAGGTCGATGACGCGAGCCTTGGGAACTTCGAAGGGGTTCGCCTCGATGATCTTGTCGATGGCTTCGTTCACGGCCATGTTCTTCGCGGCATCCTTCTTCTGGTTCTCGAGGCTGTCGGCAAGGTTCTTCTTCAGTTCCTCGACATCCTTCACTCCCACCTGTTCAAAGAAAGCCTCGTCCATGGTAGGCGGAACAATGGCTCGCACGTCGGTAACTTCCACCTTGAACTGGGCGGTCTTACCGCGGTAGCGTTCGTCCTTGTGGTCTTCGGGGTACTGGAAGTTGATTTCCTTGGTTTCGCCTGCGGCGGCACCCATAAGGCCTGCATCGAATCCCGGAGAAGCGGATTCACCCAGCAGGGAACGGAATTCGCGATTTTCGGGAAGTTCCTGCTTTTCGCCGTCGATAACCACCTCGATGTAGTTGCCGACAACCACGTCGCCCTTGCCTGCGGCACGGTCCACATGTTCGTCCTTGCTCCACATCTGGATAAGGCGGTCGTATTCGGCGTTGATTTCTTCTTCGCTGACTACAGTGGCGGGAACGGTGACGCCGGTATCGGCATAACCCTTGATGTCGATTTCCGGATCGACTTCGACTTCGACCTTCAGTGTGACGTCTGCGTTCTTGTCGTCGTTGAAATCCTTGACCATCAGTTGACCAACGGGAATGATGTTGGCCTTCTTGAGTTCGTCCTGCACAATCTTGTTCACGACTTCGTCCACAGCCTCGTGACGAATGGCTTCGCCGTACTGCTTCAGAATCATTGCCTTGGGGACCTGGCCATTGCGGAAACCCTTGAGGGTGACCTGCTTCCTGTACTTGGAGAGGATCTTTTCGAAGGGTGCAGTCAGGTCGGCCTGAGGAATGGAGATTTCAAGAGTGCGCACGGTTGCGCTGGTTTCTTTGATTTCAGCGGTCATAAAAACTCCGATAATCGTTTTTTATAGAATAGATGATTTAAAAAGATGCGAGGGGTGGGAGTCGAACCCACACACCGAGGTACCAGATCCTAAGTCTGGCGCG
>JABUUR010000361.1 GCA_021443065.1 Fibrobacter sp. | reverse complement strand
CCGTTGTACCCAATCACTGCCCCGTTGGGCACTCCGTCAGGGTCAAGGCTTGGGGTGAAGATTGTGTCGCACAAGAAGCACCTAACCTGCATCGACAACCTTCCGGGGCCTTCCTACGGGGCGCGGGTTGGGGTGCCTACGTCGCCACCATTCGGCCTTCCGCTTCCGCTCCCTCTCGCGGTTGCGCTCGCGGTATTCCTTGCCGTAGGCGCGGTTCTTGGCGGCCCCTTGCTCGGAGGCGTTATAGGCTCGCTTCTTCTCGTTCAGCTCGTCTCGGTGTGCCTCACGGTACCTGCGCTTGGATTCCTTCCGGGCGTCGCTCCTGCCCCTCCGCTGGTCTCGCAGTTGCCTGTTGCGCTTGACCGGGTCCTCCTCTCTCTGTGCGATGCACGGGCGCATCCGTTCCTTGATCAGTGATTCCCAGGTGTCCACTTGATTTCCTCCGCGATTCGTTCGAACTTTCCTTTTTTCGGCGCCGGGTGGTGCAGGCGGTACCAGGCGTTGTTGACTGCGCATGTGGTGGTTCCCAGAAGGGCCGCCACATCGCTAGAGGAACGCCCCTTGGACTTCTCGGCGATTAGCCTGCGCACCTTGATGGGAGTCCAGAACTGCGTGGACACCTTGATGTCCCAACCGCCCTTCCTTACCCATCTGTATACGGTCTCCTCGGCTACACCGAGAGCGGTCGCCGCGTCTTGTGGCTTCGTTCCCGATTCCAGCATCTCGCGGCACTTGTCGCGCATCATTCGGTAGTGCCCGGCACTCTCCCTTGGAGTCGAGATTCCAAGTATGTGGCGTAGGGACTGTATCTCCATACGAGAGAGGCCTATTGTGGCACCGTACGCCACGGCTGCGTGGGGCGGCATCGTGGTTAATCGGATGCACAGCTGCATTACTTCTTGCGGTGTCATATCCTACCCTCTGCCGTCGTCGTAGCCGTCGCCGAAGCCTTCGCCGAAGCCGTCGTCGTAGCCGTAGCCGTAGCCGGAGCCGGAGCCGTAGCCGTAGCCGGAGCCGGAGCCGTAGCCGTAGCCGGAGCCGTATCCGGAGCCGTAGCCGGAGCCGTCGCCGGAGCCGTAGCCGGAGCCGTCGCCGGAGCCGTAGCCTTCGCCGTAGCCGTCGCCGTAGCCGTCGCCGGAGCCGTAGCCTTCGCCGTAGCCGTCGCCGGAGCCTTCGCCGGAATATGGTAACTCTTCATCCGTCATTATCCCTCCGTGCTCGTCAAGTCAACGCCTTCGGACACGGGGATAATCTCGATGGCCTGGGTTAGGGTGATCTCGGGCACGCTGCACGAGATGCGGCTTTCTGTGCGGTCTACGCCATTGGTCGCCACTGCGTTGAGGGTGAATGCACCCTCCCACCTCCAGAGGCGACGGGCGTTGGTGAGGGTCACTTCCATCCCGTTGCGTTCCTTAAGTGTGCCGATGTGGACGCCGGCGGAATAGGTGCGCACGATTACTTCCTG
>JABUUR010000381.1 GCA_021443065.1 Fibrobacter sp. | reverse complement strand
CGATTTTCAGTGCTGCCATAAGGAGGACGATAAGAGCAGCGAGAATGATCAGGATTTTGTAACGCTTCTTCATGTTTTAAATTATAGCAAGTTTATTTTGAGCGTTCGAGAGTTTGTTTGAACTTTGGGGTTTCTATGGGTTTGCTATATTTTTAAAGGAGTCCGTTAATGTAGATTTCAGGAGCATTTGTTGAAAGAGATTCTTTTATTGCTTTTAATCCCGGTGGCAGTTTTTGCAGGGAAATTTGATTTTTCCTTGACTACGGCTGCTGCGGATTACCTGGAACGCCGCGTGGAACCGGGTGAAGACCACTTTGCCGGTGTGGCCGGCCCCTGCAATGGAGCAAAGGCTGCCGTCTATCTCAATGGAACTTTTAAACAGCCCACACCTCTAGGTTCCCACTGGTTGGTAAAAGATGCCGATTTTAAGTTGACTGCCGCCCTGGAACTTTCGCCCCTGTCTATTCGTCCTCTTGTCAAGGCCGAGTTTACCCCTGTTCCCTTCCTGGTCTTTGGTGCCGGTGGCTCCATTGGTTCCGGCTGGCAGTTCTTTGGTTTCGACGGCATGAGCGTCTATGACGACGACAAAAGGGAGTACGAGGATTTGACTCCCTTCAAACATTACTATTACGATTTCTGGGCTTCCGTAACATTCCAGTTCGATACAGGCGCCTTGATCAAGGGTGATTGGAGCCATGTGGTTATGCTCGCCTCCTACCAGTGGATTTACAAGGGCATAACCGGGGTGAACGACGGCGAAATCTGGGAATGGCAGGTGATTCCCGGTGAGGCCAACGGCTGGCAGTATTACGTGACCGCGGTTCTTGGATATCAAATGCCCTTGTTCTTGGACATGGTGGGCTTTATGGCGGAATTCTACGGGCATTTTGACCGCTCCGACTTTGACCGGAAATACAAGGGCTTCGACGGGGAGTTCATGTGGATCGACTTGAGCCTCCTTCTTGAATTCGAACTTAACAAGACGAATTCCTTGAAAACTTTGTTCACTGTAGAAGGGGACCGCAGTTTTTCCGAGTATCATGAAAATTCAAGTCAGCAGCCTTTCTTGACGAGGACCGGTCGCGAATGGTCCTTCTTTCGAATCGCCCTGATTTGGGACCATAAGTTCTAGGGATTTATTATGGAACCGTTGAACGTTTTGATTCTTGCCGCCGGCTTGGGAACGAGGCTTCGCCCGCTGACAAGGGATGTGCCCAAACCCCTGGTCCCCGTGGTGGACAAGAGCATTCTGGAACAGCAGGCTGTCAAGGCCCGTGCCATCGGCGCTTGCAGGAATGGCGGTGCGGTTTGCAATGGCCAGGTCCGTTTGCATGCCAACGCCCATTACCTGGCTGATCAAATTGTTGACGAGGGCAAACGCCTGGGCTTTGAAAAAGTCTGGGTGGAGTCCGAAATCCTCGGGACGGCGGGGCCGTTGAAGCGGATTTACAACGAAGGCTATCGCGG
>JABUUR010000313.1 GCA_021443065.1 Fibrobacter sp. | reverse complement strand
AGCTTTGGGGCAAGCTTTGGAAGCAGCGGTATTTCTAGCCTCAACTACGCCTACCGCGTCATGTACACCCTGGTTGCTGTGTTTGGATTTTCCGTTTCGGTCACCAGTTATCCTAACATGGCCATGCTGGTAAAAAAAGGGGAAATCAGTACCCTCAATTGTCAAGTCTGGAAAAGTATTTCCAACATGTTCACCATCCTGATTCCTGCGGTGGTGGCAGTGTGGGCGTTGTCTTTCCCGGCGGTACGAATTCTCCTTGAGCGGGGGGCGTTCCATCGGGAGACCACGGAGGTCATTGCAGAAATTTTGCGGTGGTACCTGCCAGTATCCTTGGGGCTTTGCCTGCAGGCGGTGCTTGTCCGATGTTTCTACGCCGCCGAACGGATGTGGCTACCTACCCTGCTGAACACGGGAATCTTTGCGGCCACCATCCCCGCCTACCTTTTGCTTGCAGAACCATTGGGCATCAAGAGCGTGCCCATCGTCGGGGCCACAGGTGCCTTGCTGCAAGTCCTTTCCATGATTTTCATGTGGGCAAAAAAGAACGGCACCCACGGCATGAAGGACGCACTTTTCAATATGCTGCGCGCCATGATCGCCTTTGCAGTCATGATCGCCCTGGCCATTGGGCTGGACCATCTGACCTTTGAATTTGTACGTACCACAAGTTTTGCTGTTCTCGTGGTCTACAGCTGCGTTGCAGGGGCATCCCTCTTTTTTGTCACCCTCATTATTCAAAACCTGCTGGGCAACAAGGACGCACGCGAACTACAGTCGAAACTGATTGGTAAAATCCTGGGAAAACCCATGGCAATTCTCCGGGGAATCTTCGGCGTCCGCTAAAAAATCTTAAAATGGTTTGCGCAGGTCCGGCAAGGGAGCGACACTCTAAAGCCGGGTGTATGTGATTTAGACTAAAACAGTACAAACAGTTAAAACAGTCTTATAGTTTTCAACCAATCTTCGCCTTATTTTTCCACAGTCCCCAATCTATCTTTAGGTTTGAAAATAGTATGGGGTACAAAATGAAAAAGATTGTTGGTTTAACACTTCTTTCCATGGGCCTGGCATGTAGCGCCTTTGCCGCAAACCGCGTTGGTCCCGTAAGTCAATATGGTCAACTTCAGGCCGGCAAGAACTCCGCCGGCAAGGGCCGCATTTACGGCAGCTGTCCGGCCTACAGCACCTCCGGCAACGAGGTGGCCGTCCAGGGCATGAGCCTTTTCTGGTCCATGACGAGAACCGCCGGTATCGATTTCTGGAACGGGGACGTTGTCAAGGGCCTTGTGGACAAGCACAAGATCCAGTTGATCCGCGCCCCCATGGGTGTAGACGGTTCCTGGGAAAACGACGTGGGCAACTACTACACCAACGGCATGCACGAAACCGCCATGAATACTGTGGTGCAGGCGGCCATCGACAACGATATTTACGTACTGATCGACTACCACTCCCACTGCGCCGAAAACAA
>JABUUR010000413.1 GCA_021443065.1 Fibrobacter sp. | reverse complement strand
GTCTTCATGGTCACTCGATATAGTTGATATAGTTGAAGGTTGTCGTGGTCAAAGGTATTATCTTTCACACCACCACGTCGAGGTAGTTGTCGGGGGTGACGACGATGGTGGAGGCGATGTCGTAGGAGCGGAGGAAGAGAGAGGGGAACGAGGTGGAAGACTTCCTGGGATTGGCCTTCATCTCGAAAAGGCTGAAACGGCCATCGCACTCCTCGACGTAGTCGATCTCCTGCTGGTCGGTGGTGCGCCAGAAGTACATGCGGGCGTAGGTGCGGGCATAGTGGTTGCGCTTCATGCGCTCGCTGATGACGAAATTCTCCCAGAGCGCACCCTTGTCGCTACGGAGGTCGAGAGGGGCAAAGTTCTGCAACACGGCGTTTCGGATACCATTGTCGTAGAAGAATATTTTCTTGCCTTTCTTCAACTCCGTGCGCACATTGCGGTTGAGGGCGTTCAGGCGGAACACGACGAAACAGCGCTCGAGCAGGTCGATGTACTTCTCCACCGTCTTGGAGTCGGACCCGATGGTCTGCGCCAACTCGTTGTACGACACCTCACTGCCAATCTGCAGGGCGAGGGCGACAAGGATTTTCTCAAGGAGGACGGGCTTGCGTATGTTCTCGTCCTGGAGCAGGTCCTTGTAGAGATAGCTGCCCGCCAGGTTCATAAGCACCTCGCGCACGTCGCCCTTGGTGGTCAGCACTTCGGGATAGGACCCGTAGATGAGGCGGTTGGCGAGCGTTTGCTTCACTGCCATAAGTCCCTCTGTGGCAAGCAGCTCGGCTGTGGAGATAGGGAAGAGGTTGTACTCGAGTTTCCTGCCGGTGAGCGGCTCGTCGAGCGAATTGTGGAGGTCAAGCGACGAAGAGCCTGTGACGAGAAGTTGCACGTCTGGATAGTTATCGGTGATGCGCTTGAGCGTCAGACCGATTCCACGCACACGCTGAGCCTCGTCAATCAGCACGATGCGATGGTCGCCTATCAGCATACGCAGCTCCGCCGTGTTGACGTTCGCCAGCACCTCGCGCACCTCCGGCTCGTCGCCGTTGAGCACAAGCGCCGACTGTCCGCTTTCGCCTACTATCTCGCCGAAGAGTGTGCTCTTGCCCACCTGCCGCGCACCGACAAGTATGATTGCCTTCCCCTTGAACATCGAGTCGGTGATGCGCTTCTTCAAAGTTCTCCCTATGTGTTGCATAACGGTTGCAAAAATATTGTTTGTGGCGGCAAAATTACAAACAAAATCCGTCTAATCCAAAAAATATGGGGGATTTTTTGGATTATGTTCCGAAAAATCAGGATGATTTTTTGGATTAGGATACTAAAGCAACTCCTAATGGTGATGATGCGAAAAGCGGAAATCAATAAAAATACGGCCAAAATGCAAGCAAATGTAAAAAAAAGTTAAAATTTATGTATTCAGTTTCTAATAAAAGCGTAATTTTGCATATCATCCCTTAAAAGTTTTCTGTTTGTA
>JABUUR010000523.1 GCA_021443065.1 Fibrobacter sp. | reverse complement strand
TCCCCTGGATGTAATCCCCCCGAAGGCTGGGGCATGCTGAAATATCGCCATTGGCAAGTACCGAACTGATGTTGACCCCTGCACGGCAGAAGAAGGGATAACTGCGGGCCTCCTTTTCGTAACTGCCCAAGAAACCTTCGCAACCGTAGTTCGCATTGATGCGCCCCTGGGCCTTGGTTTCGCGGATAAAGTCAAAGACCTGCTTGAACTCATTGTCCGGCAACTTGAAAATGGGATTGTTGGCGGCACGTCCCTTAGGAAACACCGTGGCGATACGCCAGCGCTTTACGCCAATGGCCACCAGCATTTCTCGAATTTCGGGAAGTTCCGGAAGGTTTTCACGATTGACGCAAGTCATTACGTCGAAAGTGAGGCCCGGCGTGTGGGCAGCCATTTTAATGGCACGCAGGGCATTGTCAAAACTGAACTCGGATCCGCGAAAATGGTTATGGCTGTCATGTAGGCCATCCAGGCTGATGGTCAGGCTCCGAAGGCCGGCCGATATTAGGGACTTGAACTTTTCTGGAGACATGGCAAGAGCGTTGGAGACCATGCCCCAAGGGTAACCACGTTTCTTGATTTCCTCGCCGCATTCCACCAGGTCGGGGCGCATCAGGGGTTCGCCGCCCGTAATCACCACCATAAAACGCTTCGGGTCGATATGGGGAGCCAGGGAATCCAGCACCTTCATAAAGTCTTCACGAGGCATGTCGGGAATGGCGTCTTTCACGCAGTCGCTGCCGCAGTGCAGGCAATGCAGATTGCAGCGCAAGGTGCATTCCCAGAAAAAATATGTCAGCGGGTGGGCCGCAACTTCGCTATGGCGGTAGTGGCGGTAAAATTCAAGAGCGAGACGTTTCTTTAAATTAATTTGCACGATTGCGTTTCCTGAACCAGCGTTCTATCGAGGGAATGCACTAAATTTGCGGGAATGTACTGGGTACGCCATACATGGGTTGCGGTCCGTCGTCATCGCTGCTGGAACTTTCCGATTGCTCCTGACTGCCGGAACTTTCGGGGGAACCGTTTTCCGAACCACAGGAGCCGTCGAAATAGCATGGCGGGCCATACACGGCAACAGGTTCATCGTATCCATTCCCGGAGTCCGGCTCTACGGCGGATGAGTCTGGCTGATAGACTACAAAATCCGAAGAATCCGGAATCTCAACACCATATTCCGGAGCAAAGCAGACGTCACCATTTTCCCCACATCCGCAGGGACTGTTTTCATCGCAGGGAGCCACGCCGTACAAGGCAACAGCCTCAGATTCACAGCCGGTCCAGAAACAGGCAAACAGGGCAAGAATCAATCTTTTCCAGTATTTTCTAAAGAGCATGGAGCCTCCTAATTTTGCGATTAATCGCTGATAAAAATACAACTTTTTGCAGGACTGGCTTCAAAAAAGTGAAAACCAACTCCACATTTCGTCCCACTTATGCAACAGAACGTTCCTTACAGGAGTCGCACCTGCCTTACCCCG
>JABUUR010000136.1 GCA_021443065.1 Fibrobacter sp. | reverse complement strand
GAAAGTTGGTCAGTTATCGGTTATCAGTAGTCGGTTGTAAAATCACGGGCCTTTGGCCCTTAATATAAAAGGCGAGCCGGGAGGCTCGCTTTTTGTGTGCAATTTGTGTTGCTACTTGCGAACTCCGTGCCTTTTCGGTGCGGGACCGTTGGATTTTGCCTGGGATTCCTCGTCAGAATCACCTTCTGGATTCGCTTCGCCATCCTTCTCGGTATCCTCGAACTTGTCTTTGACCCATTCGATTGTCTGGTCGAGCCAATCCATGGCCCTGGTCCAAACGTCTACAAAGATGTCCCGAACAAAGACAATGCGTTTTGCGGCGGGTTCGATGAATTTTACCTTGATTCTGTCGGGCCAGGCCACGTGGCTCCCGATAATTTGATTTCTTGTAAAGTAGCCTAACTCCCGCGAATCGGGGCATCCAAAGCCTTTTTTACAGACAAGGTAGAAGCAGTCGTCCTTCATGACGATTTCTGCGATCTGTTCGCCGTACACCTTGATGGTTTGGGCTTGTTTGCTTGAGTTTTTGTCTGCGGAATCCATTTTAGACGGGTTCGCTTTTGCGGAATCCGCCTTGATGGAATCCTGCTTTGACGAGTCTGTGGCGAACTTGGCGGAATCTGCCTCGGTGGTCGTGGAATCTTCGCTCTCTGCAGCGGCAACCTGGATTTTCCCGTAGTACAACTGGCGTTTCAACTTGATGGGGGCGTTGCCCGGCTCGCTTAGTCGTATTTGTTCCTCTATCAGGTAGCGGTCCTGCCAAGGGAGAAAGTCGATTTCATTCAGGCTTACCTGACGGTTTGCAATCTTTGTGGATCCTACGCGTTCGATGTTGATTTCGCGATGGCCTTGCCAGAGTGTTGTTTTCACAAGAATGTTTTCGCCCTTGTCCCTCAGGTACGAAATGAGGTAGTCCTGCTCCACGTCGTTCAGTTCATCGAAAACCAAAGTGTCGCCCTTCTTGGGCACGTAGATTTGCCTCGTCTGAATAAAGGCGTCTTCGTCCTCCAGCCTTATGCTTCCACGCTGTAACTTGATTTTTCCTTTGTCAGAAATTTCGATGGAGTCGCCTGGCATGGCTAAAATGCTGCGAACCTGGGTCTCCTGGGATTTTAATTTTGCCCACACGATCTTCTGGTCTTCCAGGTGGTTCAGGCACTGGGGTACCTTGCACATCCATACAACGGATTTTTCCTTGAAGGTCGGTGCCATGGACGAATCCATGATCTTGACCGGTTCAAATACGTACAAACGAACGAAAGTGGCAAGGCCTACAAACAAAAGAAGAAGGATGAACAAAAAGAAGGCATGGTTTTGGCTGTTACGCCTCTGCAAACGCCTTACTTTTCGGTCCAGACTAGACAAGTTCACCCCAGCTTTTTAGTCGTCGTTTCCGCCGGTGGAATTGTCTGACAAGGAAAGCACCGCGAGGAAGGCCTTCTGGGGTACTTCCACGGAGCCGATGCTCTTCATGCGCTTCTTGCCTTC
>JABUUR010000389.1 GCA_021443065.1 Fibrobacter sp. | reverse complement strand
ATACGCCAGGTTGGTAGAAATGAAGGATTTTCCAACGCTTTCGGTAAGGCCCGTCACCAAAAGCATTTTCTTGTTGCCGTCATCCAGGGAAAACTCCAGGGCGGTCTTCAGGGCGCGAATCGCTTCGCTCAGGCTGGAGTTCACGTTCTTCATGACGTAGGGGTTGTCCACGTCGTTGTGAACACGCCCGTTGATCAAAGGTATGCTTCCGTACACGCCGATGTTGGTGGCCTGTTCCAATTCGCTGGTGGAGGTCACACCGCTGTTCAGCATGCGGCGAACCAAAAGCACGCCGCAAGCAAACACGAAGGCACCCAAAATAAAGCCCAGGAAAATCACCTTGCGACGGGGCTTGATAGGCTTCAAGGGGTACGAGGCAAAGTCCACGATGCGCACGTTACCCACTTCGCCGGCCTGCACCACGCTCAGTTCCTGGATCTTGTTCAAAAGCCCGGTGTACAGGCCGCTGTTCACCTGGACTTCTTCTTGCAGGCGGATAACTTCTTGCTGGATCTTGGGCAAGGCCTTCGCGCTCTTGTTCTGCTGGGCCATTTCACGGCGCAGCCTCTGCTGCTGGAGTTCGATGGTCTGTACCGACGGATGTTCGGACTTGAACAGGCGCAAAGCCTCCTGCTTTTTCTGCTCCAGTTCCAGCAGACGGCCTTCCAAGGTCAGGTCCTTCTGGAAGTGCGCCTGGGTTTCGCCCCGGGTGTCGATGGTGCTGTTCTCGTGCCTGAAGTCGGTAAGGCGTTTTTCGGCGCTGTCAAGGGCGGCCCTGACGGAGGGCAGCTGTTCATTCAAGAATGCCAACGCCTTGCGGGCCTCTTCGCTTCGCATTTCCACGTTGCGGCGCACGTAGGTGTTGCCGATGTCGTTAAGGATAGCCACCAGCTTGTCGGGGTAGCGGTGGGCCATGGAGACTTCGAACACGCCGGAGAGCTTGCCCCTTTCGGAAACGCCTATGGAACCCTTCAGCATGTTGATTGCGGCCTGCTCCGGCATTTCGTAAAGAATGAAGGTCTGGTTGGTATCGCCGTAAATGGCGCTGACGTGTACCGCCACCGTGTCGTCGGCGTACTGGGCCACCGCAATTTCACCAACCGTAGCTTCCAAAATCTTGAGGCCTTCGTTATCGGTCACCTCGTAATGGGTACTGTCGATAATGCGGGCCATGGGGTACAGGTCCGCCTCGTAGGCAGAGCGAGGGAATCGCAGGGAATCCACATCCAGGCGACCTTCCTTGCGCATAAAGCGGTCCGCCTTGCTGGTAGGTTCGGCACCAAAACGCAAATGCTGCGCCTTAACCACCTGGGCCATGATGGCTCGGCTCTGGATCAGTTCCATCTCGGCTTCCGCCGGGGAGAATACGTCCATCAGCGCACCCATTTCGCCCAGGGCGCGCCCCTGATGGTTGCCGTAGGAGTCCACCTGCAGCAAGATGTCGCTGGCATAGAGATTTCTACTCCACATGGAGGCAACCACGCCCAGGCA
>JABUUR010000252.1 GCA_021443065.1 Fibrobacter sp. | reverse complement strand
TTAAACAACTTATTGCGGATGGGATAGGTTGTGTAAGTACCTATTGCCGAAAGGTTTTACTAGTATCCCAAACTTTATCTATTTTTGAACCATGAACTCTTTCAAAATTGTTTCTAGACCTTTAGGTACCGTAGAATGTTTCGTCATCCGGCGTAACGACGGTGCAGAACTTGAAATTCTTAGCGGTTTTGGAGCGGGCCTCAACGCCTGGCGTGTTCCCTGTAAGGCTTTCGCAAGTCAAACTGGCGAAAACGGCCTCGTGGACCTGCTGTTCGGCTACCGCGATGGTTCCACAATTCATCAACTTGCACCCGACACAAACGCCGGTTGCCGCCTTACGCCGTTTCCGGGCAGAACAGCGTTTGCAAAATTCAACTGGAACGGCACCACATACCAGCTGGAAAACAACGTAAGCTGGGCTCCCCACGCCCTCCACGGATTTCTCCAGAACAAGCCTTGGAAATTCCAGAGTTTCGAAAGCGACAGCGAAAAGGGCGTAGCCATTTTCAGTTGCGACTGGCCGGGTGCCTTTGCAGGTTTCCCCTTCCCTTTCCGTGCGGTAAACAAGGTCACGTTCACCGGCGAAAGTTTTACAGTGGAATCCAGCGTCACAAACATCGGTGCAAAGCCCATGCCCTACTCCGAAGGCTGGCATCCTTACTTTATGCTAGGCGGCAAGGTGGACGACCTGGTCATGGATTTGCCAGAGAGCAAACTCGCCCTGTTGGATTCTGCGGACTTGCCCACGGGCAATTTCAAGGACGACACCCGCTTTGTAGGCGGCCGTAAGATCGGCGGCGAGTTCATAAATGACTGTTTCTGCCTGGGCGAAGAATTTGCAAATGCTAAAATTTCCGACGGCACCTGCGCCCACGTCACCCTGAAATCTGAAAACCAGGCCTTGATTATCTGGCAGCAAACCGGCGTGGAGCAGTACAACGCCATTCAGATCTACACTCCCCCCGACCGTAAAAGCATCGCCATAGAGCCTATGACTGCAGAACCCGACGCATTGAACCATCACCGAGGCCTTATTGTGGTGACCCCAGGCGAAACAAAGACGTTCACCTTTGGGGCTTCGCTGAAATAACCTGCGGCCGCCGGAACTGCGAGAGCTACCCCCGCGTAGGCACCATTATAAAAGCTTTCATAAAGCCATTCTAATTTGCTGTTTTTGCTAAAAAACGGCATTTTTACTGTTTAGGTTTTTTCAACACTTTTAATCGCGAACCTAAAAAAACAGGGTACGTTCTTTTATTGTTCATATATCTTTAGGGCGAACATTTGCCCCCTAGGGGTGTTTTTAAGGAGATGTTTATGGATTTTAAGAAAACGATGCTCGCCTTCGGCCTTGTAGGCCTTGCAGCGACTACGACTTTTGCCGCACAGTACGAGGCAGAAAACGCTGAAATCACATCGGATGCTGCGGTGGCATCCAGCACAAACGCATCTGGCGGAAAACTGGTAAAGCTGAACGGCGGCGACATCAATTTCAC
>JABUUR010000220.1 GCA_021443065.1 Fibrobacter sp. | reverse complement strand
CCGTCCACAAGGCTCATCATGGCGTACTCGCCGTGGTTGTAGACTGCAGGGACTGATCCTTTGAAACGCAGGGCACGGACTGCCAGATTCATGTCTTCGTTTTCAAGGCCGTACTTTGTCTGGCCGCCCAAGGTGACGTGCTCCATGGTCAAGGCCCCTGCCTGGCCCTTGGCGTAAATGCCCACCTTGAAACCGCGGACTTCCACGTTCTTCAGCAGGAGAGGGCCGATTTTTTCGGTGTAACTCAGGTCGATGCCGTAAACGCCGGCGGTGTCGCTGGAGTAAATCTTGACGTTGTTGATTGTACCCTGGTTGGAGGCGTTGAACTGTATGCCTATGGCGCCGGGGTTCCCTTTGCCGGTTCTCAGGGTCAAGTCGCGGATGGAGTTGCGTACGCGAGGTTCCGGACCGTTACCCGTGAATAGGACTGCCTTGGGAAAATCCTCGTTGTCGAAGCCGTAGGTGCTGTCTGCCAACTGGATGATTGTTCCGCCCAGGCTCTGCCCCTGCAAAATGGTGCGTCGGGTGGTAGTTTCGTTCTTGTCGGTCTGGGGCCAGGTCAATTGTTCTGCAATTTTATATATGCCGTGGGGCAGGTAGATGATGTAGTCCCCATCAGGGTGGTCGTTCAACGCCTGCTGGATTGCCTGGGTGTCGTCATGCTTTCCGTCGGCCTTTGCGTTATAGGGGTCCTTGGTGACGTTTACAACCTTGGAGCCCAGGGGGAATTCCACCTGAGCGAAAACGCTGCATGCGAACAATGCCAAAAATACTGTCAATACTGTTAAACGACGCATAATAATCCTTTGACCAAGTACAAAATGAAATTAGAAAAAAAAATTTACTTTAGACCGTTACATGCCATTTTCTTTGCATTTCTCGTACACAAAGGGGTTGTGGTCCCCTTGGACCTTGAAAATTCGCCTGTCACGTTCGCATTCCCTGGGGGTGACGGGGTGTTGGCGGTCCCAAATTTCAAAAAGTTTTCGGTCCTGGTTTGAAAGTTTTATTCCGTAGGTCTTTTCCATGTAAAAGCTGGCCCTTGCGATGATGCCCCGGGCTTCTTCCCTGGGCTGGGCTTTTTTCAGTTTGAAATCTACGATGGTCTTGCACTTGCCGTACATGGGTTCCGGGTTGTTGGTCCACTGGCTGAACATGAAGTTGTTGCGGTCGCCGTTGATTTCGCCGATGGCGGGGTAGAGGTTGTGAAGGTCCCCTTCCATGCGCTTGAAGTCTTCGTCGTTCAGGCTGCAGTTCTTACGGCCTCCTTCTTTCCAGCAGGGCAGAAAGTGCCCCATGTTGTGGGCGGTAACGATGTGCTCCCACTCGATGGACTGGGCCCGCTTCAGGCTTTTACGGTTTGGGTTGTGGCGGGGTTCGAAATCGCAACTGCTGAAGTCCACGGTTTTCTTGTCCAGGTATTTGCAGCCACAGTACAGGGTCTCCTGGAGGTCGCCGTAGTAGATGCGACGCATTTGCTGGCTGGCCCCGCGGTAATCGTA
>JABUUR010000394.1 GCA_021443065.1 Fibrobacter sp. | reverse complement strand
AATAGGGTTTTTCAATTGGGCATGCAGATATTCCCTTTGAGCGACCCTTATCCACCTCCGCAGCGGCGGGGCCGCAAACGCCGTGTTCGCGGTCTGGAATTTATGGAAATTGCTGCTGATAACCAGAAATGTGATAACGGGTGCGACAATGTATAGACGAAAATTTAATTCCAGACGTTTGTTGCTTGCCGGTGGGGTGCTGGCAGGTTCTCTTTTGTGTGGCTGTACAGAGGGCAAGGTGGCGGGAGGCACCGAAGCGGAATCCACCATCGCATTGGAAATTCGTCTTGCCGATGGAAATACAGCGTCAAAGGCTCGCGTCCGTATGCTTTCGGGTGATTATCTTCCCGATGGTGAAAGTGAAACGGGGTGGACTTTTACCGACGACAAGGGTCGTGTGGAATTCAAGAAACTGGAACCGGGCTCCTATACGGTAGAGGCACGCCGTACTTCGGACAACGAGGCTCTTGGCGAAATTGCCTACGTGGACCTGAACCCTTCCAGTTCTGTTTTTAAATCCATGGAACTGACGGAATTGACGACCATCGAAGGCTTCGTTGCTCCGGGGCAAGGTCCGTCGGTTGTTCGCATTGCCGGTCTGGAACGTTTTGTGGTGCCGGACAGCGCTGGTCACTTTGTCATCGATTCGCTCCCTGCAGGCGGTGAATTCGGGTTGCGTATCGAAAGCCTTTCCAATCGCGGGATGATCAGCGTGTCGGCAAATTCCGGAACCACAGTCCCTGCGGTCAGCCTGGGGGCGCCTCGGGGCTTTGCCGTAGAAGACTTTGAAAGCTTCAGCGGGATTTCTGCCTCGGGAAAAATACTTGGGGACGGTTGGTGGTATGCCATGGATGTCGATGGACAGAACATCTTGCCTCTTTGGAACAAGGAACTTGCGAGCCGTTATTCCGGAAGCGTTGGCTGTGCTTCGGGTGGCTGCGCCCGCACAACGGACCGCCTGGGTTTCTTGCTGGGTCTTTATGATTCTGCATACGCGTTGCCCGATTTGGACACCTTGATGTTTTCTGCCCGCGGTAAGGGAAAGTTGCATGTATCCCTCGCCTACGGTAATGTGGACGACGATTCCGAAAGCGGCCTTTCTTTTGATGTAGAATTGGGCAAAGTCTGGAAACCCTATGCCATTGCTGTTGCGGATATGAAAACCTTCGGCAAGGGTGACGTGAAAAACGTTAAAGCGAGCCGCATCGACTTCAAGGTGGGGGAGGGCGATACGCTTTTCCTGGATGACGTGTTCCTTGGTGGAATTGATGAAAAATCCTTGAAGGACGTCGCCACGGATAACTCCAACTACACCACCTATCCCGATCAGGATTGGGAACAACATAAGGCCTTGTTGAATCTTGCCGAAGGCTATGCCAAGGGGGTGACCGGCGGTGAAGGGGGTGAAATCTGCGTTGTCACTACTACCGACGACTACATCATTGTGGAAGATACCACCAATGTGGATTCCCTGGGGAATGCTACCACGAAGGCGGTACTTGCCT
>JABUUR010000023.1 GCA_021443065.1 Fibrobacter sp. | reverse complement strand
GTATATTGCATGGTTCCTCCAAGGAAATATGCAGGCGGCTATTTTCCAAGACCGGCCTGCCTGAGTATTGATTTTGCACTACACCATCGAAACGACGAGTTTCTTTCCGATGGCTGCGGCGACACGCTCCATCATCCTCATGGATAGGTTTGAGTTAGGGTCCTCAAGACGCTGGTACGCCTGCAACCTCATGCCCATTGAATTTGCCACCTCGCTCTGCGAACGGCTGCCCCGTGCAGCAACAACCTCCAAAGCGACAGACATCGAAGGGCTTACTTCAACTGAATAAAGCCCGTTTCTGCGGTTTTCCTTAGTGGAAGCCACAGGTAGAGGGCAACCGTCAAAAACATCCATCAAGGTAAGCTCCATGGCCTCCTTTGCGTTCGAAAGAGCCTCTTCGAGAGAATCACCCTCGGTGAAGCAACCGTCAAGGTCTGGAAACTCTACGGAATACCCTCCGTCCATTTCCTTGGTAAGCTTTGCTACGTAATGCATAATCGCCTCTCTATCAATAAATATGGAACATTACTGTTTCAGACCGGCCTGCCTGAGTATGGAGTTCAACGTTCCCGGCTTCAGGTCTTTGTTGTGGAACGGGACAGTCACCTTATGGCCCTTTCCGTCCTCGAACCTTCTGTGCGAACCAACGGACCTGACCATAGTGAACCCGTTTTCCTCAAGAACCTTTATCATTTCCTTTGGTTTCATGTTTATAATATATAATATATAATATATTATACAAAACGTCAATAGAATGGAGAAAATTTTTTAAAAATCAGTGTGTAAACACCCCTCGGCTCATCTCATGATCATTTTGGTGTGTCTGCGAAAATGATACAACACGCGCACGCACACACGCGCGTAGAGTTGACCTCATGACGTTCTGGAGGAGATACAGGGTACCGTCCAATGAAGATGTCCGCAACGATGTATTACGGAACACATAAAGGCACTTAATAGGCACTTGAAAATATACAACAAACTCCTTATACCGCATAGAATAAGGGGTTTTTTAATTTTTCATTTACTTGCAGGTAAATCCCTGCAGTTCCAGGCCCGCCTTCATTTCGGCGTAGGAGGACTTTCGCTGCATGTTCATCGCCTTTACAAAGGGACTTTCGTTTGCGGTGTGGAGTCTGAATCCAACCATGGTTTCTTCAAATGTTCCCTTGTTGCTTTGGGCGAATTTCTGTCTGAGGTAGGGGCGGCTGCTTTCCATTTCAGGGGGGACAAAGACATCGGTAACCAGGTCCACGTTGTCGATATGTTCACCTGTAATGACCAAGGTCATGGTCACGTGATTCTTAAGATTGCCGAACTGGCCGTTTGTGGAACAAGTGAGCGTCTGTGTGCCTGCAGGTTTTTGGCTTGCTTTGGATTGTTTTGGAGCTGGTTGTGCCTTCGGGGTGTACTGGAGGGCTTGAAGCAGGTCCGCTTCGCTGGCGGCTCCCTGAATGCGGTTGACCACCTTGCCGTCCTTGATTAAAAAGAAGGTGGGGAAGGCCTG